>JAHJJA010000018.1 GCA_018822885.1 Candidatus Omnitrophota bacterium | reverse complement strand
GACCGCTAAAGTAAAAACAAAAAAGATTTTCTTCTTGACGAAAACCACTTTTTGTATTATTATTTGAAAACACAGATTTTGACAAAAAAGCATGGATTTAAGGACAAGGACGTCCCTAAATATAGGGGGACGTCTATTTTTTTACCTACGGCTGCCTAAATAATGGGCAGGACTCTTCAGGATAAGCAATGAAAATAATAGAAAAAAAGGTTTTAGTCGATACTTCAGATACAAGGATTTGCCGCATTGATGTTTTCGCCCCGGATATTGCCAAGAAAGCAAGGCCGGGACAGTTCATCGCCCTTATGGTAAATGAGGCTGGGGAGAGGGTGCCTTTAACGGTTGTGGATACAGATACCGTAAAGGGGGCTATTGCTTTGATCTTTCAGGAAGCAGGCTTGACTACCAAGCTTTTAGGAAGATTAAATCCCGGAGATTCCCTGTATTCATTGGTAGGGCCTCTCGGCCATGCTACAGAGATAAGAAATTACGGGCATGTGATTATAGTCGGGGGCGGAGTGGGCCTGGCTGAGATCTATCCGGTTGCTCGCGCAATGAAGAATGCCGATAATCACGTAACCGTGATCATCGGGGCGCGCTCAAAAGAGCTTTTAATATTAGCGGATGAATTAAAGGCGGTTTGCGACGAATTTTATATTACTACAGATGACGGGACTCTGGGGAGAAAGGCTTTTACTACCGATGTCTTGGCCGGACTTATTAAAAAAGCAAAATATGACCTGGTGTATGCGGTCGGGCCGATCCCGATGATGAAAAGGACAGCGGTAGTTACTAAGGATTTAGGTATAAAGACTATTGTTTCCTTGAACGCGTTAATGGTGGATGCGACCGGAATGTGCGGGTGTTGCCGGGTTACTGTTGGAGGAGTGACCAAGTTTAGTTGTGTTGACGGTCCGGAATTTGACGCCCAAGAAATAGACTGGGATGAATTGATAAAGAGGAACAGGATTTACGAAGATAAAGAAAAACATATTTGCAAGCTTAAGTTAGGCTAAATTATGAAAAAGGAACCAATAAAAGTTAAAGAAGCCGATGCATTAAGGAGAGCAGGTAACTTTGAAGAGGTCGCTTTAGGGTACTCTGAAGAAGAGGCGCTTCTTGAGGCTTCCCGTTGCCTGCAATGTAAAAATCCGGTTTGTTCCTCCGGCTGCCCCGTAGGTATTGATATCAAGAAGTTTGTTTTTCAGATCACCCAAAAAGATTATGCCGGAGCATATTCTATTATTCGTGAGAAAAATAATTTTCCTTCTATGTGCGGCAGGGTCTGCCCAGCGGAATATCAGTGTCGCAACAGCTGTGTTTTGACTAAAAAAGGTTCTCCCTTTGCCTCGGAGCAGGCGATTAATATTCATTTTCTTGAGCGTTTTGTCGGAGATTTTGGGATGAAGAACAGCCTTGAGCTTTCGGCGCAAAAGGATAGTCGTCTTTGCGGATTTAAGGTTGCAGTAGTTGGTTCTGGGCCAGCCGGTCTTTGCTGCGCCGGAGAATTAGCGCGCAAGGGGATCAAAGTAGTAGTTTTCGAAGGGCTGCATAAGACCGGAGGGGTTTTAAGGTACGGGATCCCTCCTTTTAGGCTCCCGCGGAACATCCTTGATTTTGAAATAGACTCCCTTAAACAATTAGGGGTGGAGATTAACCCTAATTTCATTGTCGGCAATGTGCGCAGCCTCAAAGAACTTTTTGCAGAAGGTTATTCGGCGATATTTTTAGGTTTGGGAGCGGGTATTCCTTCTTTTCTGGGGATACCGGGAGAAAATCTATGTAATGTCTATTCTGCCAATGAATTTTTGACCCGCGTGAATTTAATGTCTGCCTATAAATTCCCCGAGTTTCATACGCCAGTAAACATAGGCAAGCATATCTTAGTCATCGGAGGAGGAAATACCGCTATGGATGCGGCTCGTTGTGCACTTCGGCTTCAGAAATTAAATGGTATAGCCGCGGATACCTCGATAGTCTATCGGCGCACAGAAGTCCAGATGCCGGCCAGAAGGCTTGAGATCGAGCATGCCAAAGAAGAGGGAATAAAGTTTAAATTCTTAGTCCAGCCTGAGGAATTTATTGGGGATGATAAAGGTTTTGTGCGGCAGTTGCGTAGCTTGCAGTGTCAATTGGGCGAGCCGGATTCGTCCGGCAGGAGAAGGCCGGTAGCGATCCCCGGAAGCGATTTTCAGTTAGAATGCGATATAGCAATAATCGCTATAGGGCTTAAGGCAAATCAGGTTTTGACCAAGGTGACTCCGGATTTAAAAACCGATAAATACGGGGATGTTATCGTAAATAAAGAAACTATGGAAACTTCTATAAGCGGAGTTTTTGCGGGAGGTGATATTGTAGGGGGAGAGGGCACAGTGATTGAGGCGATGGGAATGGCGAAAAGGGCATCGCAGGCGATCATTGATTACCTTTTCAAGAAATAAGCAGTTGCAATTGTCGGCAAAGTCAGCCGATGGACGAGGTTAGTTAAAACAAGCCTATGTCAGGCAGGGAGGAAAGCATGTCAAAGAAGATAGCAGATTTTATGAATAAGGTGATTGAAAAAAACCCGGAGCAAAAAGAATTCCATCAGGCGGTGCGAGAAGTCGCGGAATCGGTAATGCCGTATATCGAGAAGAATCCTAGGTACCAGGAAGGAAAAATACTTGAGCGGATGGTGGAGCCGGAGCGCGTGATAATGTTTCGAGTGCCATGGCTTGATGATTCTGGAGAGATCCAAGTAAACCGCGGTTACCGTATTGAGATGAATAGCGCAATCGGGCCCTATAAAGGCGGCTTGAGGTTTCATCCTAGCGTGAATTTAGGGATTCTAAAATTCCTGGCATTTGAACAGGTATTCAAAAACAGTTTGACTACGCTTCCGATGGGTGGAGGTAAGGGTGGCTCTGATTTTGATCCTAAAGGAAAGTCAGATAATGAGGTAATGCGTTTCTGTCAGAGTTTTATGACGGAGCTCTCAAGGCATATAGGCCCGGATACTGATGTTCCTGCCGGAGATATCGGGGTAGGGGGCAGAGAAATAGGTTTTATGTACGGACAGTATAAAAGGCTGCGTAATGAATTTACCGGAGTCTTGACCGGAAAAGGGTTGAACTGGGGCGGAAGCCTGATCAGGCCGGAAGCCACAGGGTATGGCTGTGTTTATTTCGTGCAGGAGATGTTAAAGACAAAGGGAGAGTCTTTAAAGGGAAAGATTTGCGCGGTTTCCGGTTCGGGAAACGTTGCCCAGTATACCGTGGAAAAGCTGCTTGAGTTGGGGGCTAAGGTCGTTACCTTGTCTGACTCTAACGGCTTTATTCATGATGAAGGCGGGCTTGATAAAAAGGAATTGGCCTGCGTCATGGATTTGAAGAATGTTCGCCGCGGCAGGATCAAGGATTGCGCAAACGAATTCAAATGCAAATATGTTGAAAATAAGAAACCATGGAGTGTTAAGTGCGACATCGCTTTCCCAAGCGCTACTCAAAACGAGATAGATGAGTCTGACGCTAAAACTCTGGTGAAGAATGGTTGTATTGCGATAGGAGAAGGAGCGAATATGCCCACGACACCGGAAGGCGTAGAGGTATTTCAGAAGGCCAAGATTCTTTATGCTCCCGGTAAGGCCGCTAACGCAGGAGGCGTTGCAACTAGCGGACTTGAGATGTCTCAGAATAGCATGCGTTTCTCCTGGTCGCGCGAAGAGGTTGATAACAAACTTCACGGGATCATGGTCGCAATCCATGAGCAGTGTGTAAAATACGGCAAGGATGGCAATCACATCAATTATGTAAACGGCGCGAATATCGCCGGATTTGTCAAAGTCGCAGACGCCATGCTTGATCAGGGTCTTGTTTAAACCAATACCCGTATTTAAACCGAAAAAACGCCCCTTTAGCAGGGGCGTTTTTTTGTTGAACAGTGCGGAATTTAATGTAGAATAAAACCATGGACAAAGAAGAAGCATTGCAGGATTTCTTAAAGGGTTTTCGCATCGTGCTCAATACCGCATCAGCCTATTCAAAGGACCATCCTTATTACAGAAAATCGGTAGCTACCTTTAAGCAAAAAATCGATGCACTCTCAAGGTATTTGAATCCAATAAAGATCAATGTCACTCCTGACTCGTTGTATATAGATGAAAGATTCTGGGCTAAACTGGGGATTTATGTAGATTTGGCGGGATTCTTCCATTTGCGTAAGATCGAGGGGATCGAGATCTCTCCCGGGATCACGGTCCAGGAATTAGTCGATTTTCTTAACTGTGTTTCTATCCCAAAAAGAGAGGTCATCAGAAAAGGCGGCGTCAGGCATATGATGGAGCTTGGGCAGTATCCGGATATCTCTGTTAAAGAATTGGATTATTCCATGCTTTTGATGGGGGAGGGAGAAGAGGCAAAAGATATCTGGGTTTATTTATTTAAGGAGAGCGTAGATAAAGCTGACTTGCAGAAGATCAACGAGTATGCCCTCAATTTTAGCAGCATAATCTCAAAGTTTAAGGCAAAAGATATAGTCGATGATGATGAATTACGCGAGAATATAGGAAAGTTCCTGAAATACCTTAAAAATACAAAAAGTGACAAATTTAAGGCCTGCGCCCAGGACCTGTTTAAGATGGCACTAAGAAATAAGGATCTTAGTAACTCCCAGAAGATCCAGGAGCTAAAGGATGTCTTCCAGGATCTAAGCGAGGATGAATTCTCGGATATGCTTTGGAAGCAATTATCTGCCGATCAGAATTTTGACAGCCTGAGCTTTGAGCTTTTTTCCCGTCTCTCGGGAAAGGAAAAACAGGATGAGATCATCAAGTCCTTTGTCAAGAAGGCAGAAGATAAGGAGTTTCTTGAGAAAAACAAGCAGGCAGTAAAAAAGGCGCAGGAGCTGTTTTCTGTTTCGCAGGATAGCCATCTTTCCGAGGTTTACCGCAATACGCTTTCACAGCTTTTTAAAAATATCTCTTTCGAAAGCGTCCTGACCTTTGACCGCAAGGCCTTGCTGGAAAATTACAGGTATATCCTTTTAGGCCTCTTTGATTTGGAAAAAGAGCAGCAAAGGCTTGGTTTTATTATGGAAAGCCTGGATGCGGAGTTAGATAAGGTCGTCGAAGTCAAAGACTTCAGTTATTTAGGAAACCTTTTGGAGATACTCAGGAGAAAGAGGATCGAAGGCAGTTTACTAAAGCCCGGTTTTGTCGAGATCTATAAACGGATAGTCGAGTTTATTGAGAATGCGGTCTGGGACGATGATCTGCAGATCGACCTCGAGGAGTTTATTGACGCGATAATAAAGCCCGCGAGGGGCCTTGATTTTTACATAGGAAAGTTTTTCCACGAGCAGAAGCTCACTCCTAACGCGTTAAGGTTGTTCTTCAGGCATTTTCCTCAAAAGATGAATCTTTTTCTCAGTAATCTTTCCCAGAGGTATTCGGAGCCGCATTTTTTACTGAAAGTCATTGATAATCTAAGGCAGATAGATTCCCCTGTAGTGCTGGAGGTATTAGAGTTTTTGTTCGCCGCGGATAATAAGTTCATCAAGATCGAGACATTAAAAGCAATGAGGGACTTGAAGCTGCTAGATGAGAAATTCTTATTTCAGATCTTAAAATCCAAGGATTATGCTTTAAGGAGGGAGGCTTTTGCGGTTTTGATCTATCACAAAGAAACAGAGTCGGTGGCGGCGGAAATGATCTTCTCTGTCCGCAGCCTCTTGGGCCTAAAGAATAATCTTCTGATAGAAAATATGATGATTGTAAACGACCTGGATTTTGTGCAGGCCTCCGATTATCTTTACTCTTTTGCTAAAAGGCGTTTTTTCTGGAATAGGAAGTTAAGAGACAAGGCTAAATCAATATTGAGGAAATGGAATGCTAGAGCGAGTTGAAACTACTTTTAGGGATTTATTGGCGGCGCTTCAGATAGTCAAGCTCTATGGCACAGAGCACCCCGTCTTTAAATCATATTTAGATAAGGCCTATGCGAGTATTCAGGACATCCTTAAAGAAAAAGAGGAGTTCGTGGTGGGTATCGTTGGTGAAGAGCTTGTTTTTGAAAAGGAGATATTCTTTGATCTAAGTAAGCTGGTGAGGCCAGCAATAGTTTTTCTTAAGGAAAAAGGGATCGAGAGGTTGGTGTTCCGCAGGGCAATGCATGAGGAAGAGCTTAGTAAATTCCTGGTATTTTTATCCAGTAAAAAAGAGGATATCCAGAAAGAGCCACAGGAGCATCTTGTTTCTATAGGAATAAATAATATCCAAGTGAGTAAGCTCAAGGTCATCGCTACGCAGCAGTTGCTTTTGACAAAGGATTTTCTGGAATCAAGGAAGCTCTATGAGACTTCTCTGGAGAGTATCAATGATTCAGTGACAAATGTCCTGGATTTAGGCAGCCTCGACCATGCGGTGCTAAAGTTTTCATTAAGGAATATCATGGAGAACTTGATCTTACAGCACCAGGAGTTTTTAAAGCTGACTACCCTTAAAAGATACGACGCCGAGACCTTTGTCCATCTTCTAAATGTGTCTATCCTGTCGATGTTTTTTTCTTCTAAGCTGGGGTTTAACAAAGACGATATAATGGATATCGGAGTAGCCGCTTTGTTCCATGATATCGGTAAGCTCTATATTTCTCGTAAGATCATCACTAAGGCAGAGAGGTTGAATGACGAAGAGTTCGCTAAAATAAAGAGCCACCCTATGCTGGGCTCAGAGATCCTTTTAAAATACGTGGATAGTTTAGGGATCCTGCCGGTAGTAGTGGCTTTTGAACACCATCTAAAATACAATTTAAAAGGTTACCCTAAGTTGAGTTTTGCGCGTAAGCCGCATACAGCCTCTATGATAGTCAGTTTATGCGATGTTTATGATGCCCTTTCCGCAAGAAGGAGCTATAAGGCGGATTACTCTCCGGATATGATTTATAATATTATGATCAAAGAGAGGGGTGAGTCTTTTGACCCAGAATTGGTGGATAAATTCTTTAAGGCTATGGGAGTCTGGCCGATAGGTTCTATCTTAAGTTTAAGCGATGGAAGGATAGCGGTGGTCAGGGAAGAGAACGAGGATGACATATTTTCTCCTAAAGTCGAGGTGATCTTTCCGGAAGACAAGAAAGAGTCGATTGATTTAAAGGAAAACAAAGAGCAGGTGAAGATCGCACGTTACCTGAACCCCTGGAAGGAGGGCAAGGATTACCTCCATTTGATCAAGCCGGAGAGCTAAAAAAATTTGATTTTTGTTTAAATTGTGATATACTATCTTGGCAACTCGAAGTAGAGTACCAAAACAAAAAACAATGGCGTTTAGAGGCCGTATTGTCGGCACTAAGCGCCCTTTTTTTAATCTTACATTAAAACCTATGGCAAAATACATTTTTGTTACCGGAGGAGTCATATCAAGCCTGGGCAAAGGAATCACCTCTGCCTCAATAGGCAAGATCCTGGAGTCAAGGGGGCTTAAGGTCACGCTTATGAAATTTGACCCTTATATCAATGTCGACCCCGGCACTATGAATCCTTATCAGCACGGGGAGGTCTATGTGACTGAAGATGGAGCTGAGACAGATCTTGACCTGGGGCATTATGAAAGGTTTACCCATGCTTCAATGACTAAATTTAACAATGCTACCACCGGACAGGTGTATAACGCTGTGATTTCCCGGGAAAGGCGAGGCGACTATTTAGGTAAGACTATACAGGTTATCCCGCATATCACTAATGAAATAAAAGATAGGGTGCGCAAGGTCGCCGAAGTATCCGGAGCGGATATAGTGATCTCGGAAATTGGCGGCACAGTGGGGGATATTGAGAGCCTGCCGTTTTTAGAGGCGGCGCGCCAGTTGGGATTAGAGGTAGGCAGGGATAATGTGCTGTATGTCCACGTGACACTTGTGCCATTTATAAGATGCGCCGAAGAGATCAAGACAAAACCTACTCAACATAGCGTGGGGACTTTGCGTGAGATCGGTATACAGCCGGATATATTGATCTGCCGTTCTGAGCGTCCGTTATCTAACGAGGTAAAGGAGAAGATCTCTTTGTTTTGCAACGTGCAGAAAGAAGCAGTGATCGAGGCCAAGGACGTCGATTCGATTTACGAGATACCGATTGTATTCAAGAAACAGATACTGGATGAAATAATCTTGAGCCACTTTCATCTCATCTGTAAGTTTTCTGACCTCAAAGACTGGGAAAAGAACGTGGTAGAGCGCTCGGTCAACCCAAGGCATAAAGTGGTCATTGCCATTGTCGGTAAGTATCTCGCTCTGCAGGATGCCTATAAATCTATATATGAATCATTGGTGCACGCCGGGATTTATAATGACGCTAAGGTGGAGATCAAAAAGGTGGATTCCGAGGATATTGAAAAGCGCGGCGTCAAAGAGATGCTTGGGCAGGTTTCGGGTATCCTTGTGCCCGGAGGTTTTGGATACCGGGGGATCGAGGGTAAGGTAAGAGCGATCAGATTTGCGCGCGAAAATAAGATACCATTTCTTGGTTTGTGCCTTGGCATGCAGTGCGCGGTCATTGAATTCGCGCGAAACGCCTGCGGGCTAAAAGACGCCAACTCTACAGAGTTCAGGCAAAAAAATAAATATCCGGTCATAGCCCTCTTGGAGGAGCAGGTAAACGTTAAGGATATGGGCGGCACGATGCGCCTTGGAGCATACCCATGCAAGATAAAGAAAAATACCCTGGCTTCAAAAGTTTATGGTAAAATGCTCATCCATGAGCGGCACCGCCACCGCTATGAATTTAACGGCAAATATAAAAAACTACTGGAGAAAAAGGGCCTGGTTTTTTCCGGGATATATCCGAAAGGAAATCTGGTAGAGATAGTGGAATTAAAGGACCATCCGTATTTTATCGCGGTACAATTTCATCCGGAGTTTAAATCTAAGCCTGATAATCCACACCCGCTATTTAGGGATTTTATCAAAGCCACGTTAAAATTATGAACGCAGTCCTTGCATTAGAAGACGGAACGATATTTAAGGGAATATCCTTTGGCGCAGAGGGGGAGAGGCAGGGCGAGGTAGTTTTTAATACCAGCATGTGCGGCTATCAGGAGATCATTACTGATCCCTCGTATAAGGGTCAGATCGTGGCTATGACTTACCCTTTGATAGGAAACTATGGGATAAATCCCGAAGACGTGGAGTCGCGCCGGATCTTTCTCGAGGCTTTCATAGTAAAGGAATACAGTAAGATCGCCAGTAACTGGCGCAGCCAGAAGTCGTTGGGCGATTATTTCAAGGAAAATAACATCCTCGGGATAGAAGGGATCGATACGCGTAAGCTTACCTTGCATATTAGGGAATCCGGGGCTATGAAGGCGGTCTTGTCTACCGTCGACTTAGACGAGAAGAGTCTGGTGAAAAAAGCAGCTGGATCATGCGGGCTGGTGGGAGTAGATTTAGTAAAGGAAGTGGCTTGCAACAAGAGATTTGTCTGGTCAAAAATAAAGAACGCTAAGTATAGGGTTGTTGTCGTTGATTGCGGTGTTAAATATAACATTTTAAGAGAGCTCCTGGGACACGGTTGCCAAGTTGTTGTCGTCCCGGCAAAAACAGAGGCCAAGGAAATACTGAAGATCAAGCCCGACGGATTATTATTATCTAATGGGCCGGGAGATCCGGCGGCTGTGCCTTATGTAGTCAAGACAATCAGGCTATTGCTGGAAAAGCTGCCTATTTTCGGGATCTGCCTTGGCCATCAAATGTTAGGACAGGCTCTCGGAGGCAAGACTTATAAATTGAAATTTGGCCATCATGGAGCCAACCACCCGGTAAAAGACCTAAGAACCGGCAGGATCTCAATTACATCGCAAAATCACGGTTTTTGCGTAGATATTGATTCCTTGAATAAAAAGGATATCGAGATCACGCATATCAATTTGAACGACAAGACTCTTGAAGGATTGCGGCACAAGAAACTTCCTATTTTTTCTGTGCAATTCCACCCGGAGGCTTCGCCCGGGCCTCACGATGCGGCTTATTTGTTTGATGAGTTTATAAAGTTGATGAAAGATAATGCCTAAACGCACTGACATCAAAAAGATCATGATCATTGGTTCAGGACCTATTGTCATAGGCCAGGCTTGCGAGTTTGATTATTCCGGAGCGCAGGCCTGCAAGGTGCTAAGGCAGGAGGGTTTTAGCGTCGTTTTAGTCAACTCTAACCCCGCGACTATTATGACGGACCCCGGGCTTGCTGATAAGACTTATATCGAGCCGATAACTCCCGAGATAGTAGAAAAGATAATCGCAAGGGAGCGGCCGGATGCGCTTTTGCCGACGTTAGGAGGCCAGACCGCGCTCAATACGGCAGTGGTCCTTTTTGAAATGGGAGTTTTGAAAAAATATAAAGTAGAGACTATCGGCGCAAATATCCGAGCGATAAAAAAAGGGGAGGATAGGCAGTTATTTAAAGAAGCGATGCTGAAGATCGGCCTTGATCTGCCTAAGAGTTCAAAGGCATATACCCTTAAAGAGGCTTTAGAAGTTGTGCAAAAAATCGGTTTTCCTGTGATCATCCGCCCGAGTTTTACTTTAGGGGGCACAGGCGGCAGCCTCGCTTATAATATAGAAGAATTCAGGGAGTTGGCCAAGCAAGGTTTAGAGTCAAGCATGATAAGCGAGATCCTGATAGAGGAATCGGTAGCGGGATGGAAGGAATTTGAGCTGGAGGTGATGCGCGATTTAAAGGATAATGTCGTGATCATCTGTTCTATTGAGAATCTTGATCCTATGGGGATACATACGGGAGACAGTATTACTGTCGCCCCGATCCAGACCTTGACGGATAAAGAATACCAGAAGATGCGAGACGCTGCTATAGCCTGTATAAGGGAGATCGGAGTTGAAACAGGGGGTTCTAATATACAGTTTGCGGTTAATCCTGAGACTGGCAGGATGGTCGTCATTGAAATGAACCCGCGAGTTTCGCGCAGTTCCGCACTTGCCTCCAAGGCTACGGGTTTTCCTATCGCCAAAATCGCAGCTAAGCTGGCTGTGGGGTATACGCTTGATGAGATCTCAAATGATATCACTAAGGAAACCCCTGCCTGTTTTGAACCTGCGATTGATTACTGTGTTGTAAAAATCCCGCGTTTTACTTTTGAGAAATTTTCTAAGGCCAATTCCGCCTTGACCGTCTCAATGAAATCCGTAGGAGAAGCGATGTCTATCGGAAGGACCTTTAAGGAATCCTTGCAAAAAGGCTTGCGTTCTCTCGAAATAAAGAAATACGGCCTTGAAAGCATCGTTTTTCAGGATCTAAGCAATATTAAACCGGACAGCCAGACGCTTGAGATGATAAAAGAGAAATTGCGGGTTCCAAACTCCGAGAGGATCTTTTATATCGCTGATGCCATGCGAGCAAACATCGGGATCGAAGAGATCTATGGATTGACCAAAATTGACCGGTGGTTTCTTTGTAATATTCAAGAGATCGTTAAGTTTGAGTCAGAACTCCTAAAGCGCGGGAGTGATATTACAAAAGACCTTTTTCTAAAGGCCAAAGAATTTGGCTTTAGCGATAAGCAGTTGTCGGCAATCTTCGATAAAGAGGAAGAGGAGGTCTATAAGTTGCGCAAATCTTTTGAAATCAAGCCTGACTTTAAGCTTGTCGATACCTGCGCCGGGGAATTCCAGGCTTACACCCCGTACTTTTATTCTACCTATGAGAGGTAAAGAAGGCCGAATAATATTTCACTCGCTAATTTCCGGCCAGGCCGAAATAAAGCCTGGCCTTTTTTGTTTACAAATCTACGGAGGCATATTATAATGTAATATCAAAAAAGGAATAGAAATGAAAACTACAGGTTTTGATAATGATAAGTATTTAAGAGAGCAGACAACGGCTATCGTTGACCGGGTGAAGAAGTTTGATAACAAGCTTTATCTGGAGTTTGGCGGCAAGCTTTGTTTTGATTATCACGCAGCGCGGGTACTTCCGGGTTACGACCCAAATGTGAAGATCAGACTGCTGCAGCAGTTAAAAGACAAGATCGATATCGTGCTTGCGATTTACGCGGGAGATATCGAAAAGGGCAGGGTACGCGGGGATTTCGGCATTACCTATGATGCCGCGACCCTTAAGCTCATCGATGACTTGCGTAAATGGGGGCTAGATATCTTATCGGTTGTAATCACGCGCTTCTCCAATCAATCATCGGCGATCATCTTCAAGAATAAATTAGAGCGCCGGGGGGTGAAGGTGAATCTTCATTACCCTATAGAAGGCTACCCCGCGGACATAGATACCATTGTCAGCGAAAAAGGTTTTGGCAAGAATGAATTTATTGAAACCAAGAATCCGATCGTGGTGATCACTGCTCCCGGGCCAAACAGCGGCAAGCTTTCGACTTGTCTTTCTCAATTGTATCATGAGCATAAGCGCGGAGTAAATGCCGGTTACGCTAAATTCGAGACTTTTCCTATATGGAATCTTCCCTTGAAGCATCCGGTCAATGTCGCTTATGAAGCGGCTACCGCCGATATTTTGGATTTTAATCTCGTCGACCCTTTTCACCTAAATAAATACAATAAGATTTCCATTAATTATAATCGCGACGTAGAGAGTTTTCCTATTTTGAAATTGATTTTGAGTAAGATTCTGGATAAGGATGCGAATTCTCCCGTTTATAATTCTCCCACAGACATGGGGGTAAACCGGGCGGGTTTTGGCATTGTGGACGATAAGGTAGTACAGGAGGCATCCAAGCAGGAGCTGATCAGAAGGTATTTTAGGTACAACACAGAATATATAATGGGAATAGAAAGGAGGGAGACCGTAGATAAGGTATCTTTGCTTATGGAAGAACTTGGTGTCAAGGTCACAGACAGAAAAGTAGTAGAGGTGGCCAGGCTCGCCGCCGAGGCAGCAGAGGCAAAAGGAAAAGGCAATGAAGGGATTTATTGCGGCGCCTCTATACAGTTAAACGACGGGCGCGTCATCACCGGAAAAAACTCCAAACTTATGCATGCCGCCTCCGCCCTTATATTGAATGCCGTGAAGGTCCTTACTAATATTCCGGATGAGATATTACTGCTTTCTCCGCATGTCATCAATCAGATCGGGAAATTAAAAGAGGGGATACTTGATGCCGAGTCAGAAAGCCTGGATCTGGAAGAAGTCTTGATCGCCCTTTCTATCAGCGCGACTACAAATCACACCGCTGAACTTGCCATGAACAAGCTCATTGAATTAAAAGGCTGCGAAGTGCATATGACACACATCCCCACTCCGGGAGATGAAGTCGGATTGAAGCGGCTGGGAGTCAACTTGACTACTGACGGTAAGTTTTCTTCGCGGAATCTTTTTGTAACTTAAAAACCAACTAATGACAGAGCGTCAAAACCAGCTTATTAAATTTGCCTTTCTAATTATCATATTGTCCCTGCTTGGAATCTTAGGCAGGTTTTTTCATATTGACGATAATGCTATCAGGCAAGGGTTGTCTAAGTATCCGTTTGTTCTTTCTGCGTTATTATTTGTTATTTTTTATGTAGTCGTCACTTTTTTTATCTGGTTTTCTAAAGACATATTCAGGTTTGCCGCGGCAATAGTGTTTGGCCCGTACTTGAGCACCCTTTTGGTCTTGATTGCGGAGACAATAAATGCCTGTGTTTTATTTTGGTTCGCGCGCTTTTTAGGAAGGCATTTCGTAGAAACGGCCCTAAAGGCAAAAAATCTTGAACTGGATAAGAAAATCTCCGGTTTGAATTTTTTCTGGCTTTTTTTATTAAGGGCTGTTCCTCTGGCCCCGTTCAGGTTTTTAGATATCGCCGCTGGTCTGACGAATATAACCTTTAAAAGGTATATCGCGGCGGTCATCCTGGGGTCGCCTTTACGTATTTTCTGGCTGCAGTTTATTCTCTCGGGCGTAGGCAAAAGCGTCCTTTATGACCCGGCTGCAATCGCGCAATATTTTCTGCAAAACAAAGCGATCTTTGTTGTCAGCCTGGCTTATTTTCTGCTTGTCGCAATAGTTTTTTTAAAGATCAGGAAAACCCATAAATAACTATGCCGATCAAAATAAAATTTTTAGGGGGGGCCAAGACCGTGACCGGCTCCAGTCACCTGGTCTCAACCGATAAGTCCGAGGTCTTGCTTGATGCCGGGCTTTTTCAGGGGCGCCGCGATGCCTTTTATCAGATAAACACTACATTTAACTTTAATCCACATAAACTTGATGCGCTGGTACTTTCTCATGCGCATATCGACCACTCCGGAAATATTCCAAACCTGATAAAGAAAGGTTTGCGCTGCCGGATCTATGCCACCTCCGCTACTAAGGACCTTGCCAAGCTTATGCTTGAGGACTCCGGAAAGGTTCAGGAGGAGGATGTTCATTATGTAAACAAAATCAATAGGCATCTGGGATTGCCTCCAAGGAAGCCGCTTTATACAAAGAAGGAAGCGGGTAAGGCCACCAAGAGGTTTCGTTCTATTTCTTACGGCCAAAGATTTTGCATAGCCAAAGATATCTTTGTCACGCTTTACGATGCCGGCCATATCCTGGGTTCGAGCATAATCGTCCTGGACATAAAAGAGGGTCAGCGAAATATAAGGCTTGGCTACGCTGTGGATTTAGGCAGGAATAATCTGCCGATGTTGAATAGCCCTAAGATCCCAACAGGCCTGGATTATTTGATTTTAGAGAGCACTTATGGAGGCAGGCTGCACGCTCCGATCGAGGAGGCTAAGGTAAGATTAAAAGACGCGATCAACCGCACCATAGAGCGAGGCGGCAAGGTCCTTATCCCCTCCTTTACCTTGGAGCGTTCGCAGGAAGTGATATACTTCTTAAATGAGCTTATTAAAGAAAAGGCTATTCCTTCCATACCTATATATTTAGACAGCCCTTTGGCCATAGATATAACCGAAGTATTTCAAAATCACCTTGAATATATGGATAACCAGACACATCAGGCGATTTTACAGGGGAATAACCCTTTTGAATTGCTTAATTTAAGGTATGTCCGCGACCAACGGGAGTCTAAGGCCTTGAATATCGACAAGAGGCCGATGATAATCATCGCCGGCAGCGGCATGTGCGAGTCAGGCAGGATCCTGCACCATCTAAAGAATAATATTGAGGAGACTCGCAATACCATCCTTGTCGTCGGCTATATGGCAAGGGATACTTTGGGTAAGAGGATCGTTGATCATGAGAAATTCGTGCGTATATTCGGCGTGGAATATGAGCTAAACGCCGAAGTCGTAGTCATCAACTCTTTTTCGGCTCACGCCGATAAGAATGAGCTCCATGATTTTGTCTCGGGATGCCTCCCTTTAAAACGCATATTCTTGGTGCACGGAGATATTGAGCAGTTGCAGACCTTGCACGATTCGCTCTCCCAAAAAGGCCTCAACACGCATATTCCTTCTAAGGACGAAGAAATCTTGCTTAGTTAAGGATTTTGTGGTAATATTACACTCTAATGTTAACAGTAGTTACTATAGGGAGGTAATCAAATGATAGGCGGTTTTTCTACACCAAAGAAAGATAAAGAAGTCAAGGTATCCAGCGGCATGGCTGTTAAGACCGGTCAAATACTTGTCAGAGGCGTGACCAGGTATAAGCCGGGTGTCAATGTCGGAGGCCTAGGTACGATGTTTGCCCGCTGTTCAGGAAAAGTCTATTTCACCAAGAAAAAGACCAGCCACGGACAAGTCCGCACTTTCCTTAATATCGAACCCACAAAAGAGAAGACAGCTAAATAAGGATGCTTTGTTTTTTGGCCGATAGTTTAGAAAATAGAGCCAAGAGATATTCCTGTATCAAATATTCGCTTGAGATATTCGAGACAGTCTATCTTTTGGCTTTACTTTTTGTATTTGCCGCTTCGGGAACTTCGAAATTACTTGTGCAGAATCTGGCTTTGGCTGTTCCTTGCAAGTATTTATCGTTCCCGCTTTTCTTGCTCGTAACCTTTATCCTCTACTATATATTAACTTTTCCGCTGAATTACTATCAGGGTTTTATCCTTGAGCATAAGTTTTCTCTAACAAAACAAAAAATAGGAGACTGGTTGTTTGATCAATTGAAGTCTTCACTCATTGCTTATGTGATCCTTGTTATCTTGGCGGGAGCCTTTTATTTGATACTAAGAATATTTCCGCATTTCTGGTGGTTAGCTATCTCGCTTTTTTGGATCTTCTTTACGGTAGTCTTTGCAAAGCTTTTGCCTGTTATAATCATACCTTTATTCTTTAAATATAAGAAGTTGACTGACGAGGCTTTGCGCGGCAGGATCATGGGCCTGGCAGAGAAGATGGGGGTCAGGATTCTGGATGTTTTTGAGATAGATTTCAGCAAGAAAACTCTTAAGGCAAACGCCGCATTCGTCGGAGTCGGCAAGACCCGCAGGGTGCTTCTTGCGGATACGCTTAAGGATAAATATAGCCATGACGAAATCGTGGTTATACTGGCGCACGAGTTTGCCCATTATAAACTCAAGCACCTTCTAAAACTGATCGTAGTGAATTCTTTTGCTACGGTCCTGATTTTTTACATGATCTTTGTTACTTGCGACTTTGTGTTAAGATTTTTCGGTTTTAATTTGCTGTCTGATATTGCAGCTTTACCTATAATCTTTATTTATTTTGTCATTTTTGGCGTAGTAACCAGGCCCTTAGAGGCATTTGTCAGCCGTTGTTTTGAGAGAGAGGCGGATGCATTAGCCTTAAAGACTACCGGGTTAAGACTTGCGTTTATTTCAATGATGGAGAAACTAGGGGACCAGAATCTGGCTGATAAATCCCCACATCCGATAATTAAATTTTTCTTTTTTGACCATCCTCCAATCGATGAACGTATAGGGACGGTTCTCAAATCAAAGTAGAACTGCCCCTGATTTGAAAGGAAAATTAATATGGATACCCACAAGACAAAATCCCTTAAGAATATTGAAGAAAAAATGCAGGAAGTAGAACCTGGGTCTTTGCGTTATAAGATCCTTGAGAATGCTAAGTATTTTAAGTCCTCGTGGATAGAATTGGGGCAGGCCCTTTATTCGGTTTGGAAGGACAAGATCTATAAAGAGTGGGGTTACAGCGCCTTTGATATTTATACTGCTAAAGAGGTGGGAGTAAGAAAAGAAACAGCGATGAAACTTCTGCGCTCGTATTACTTCTTAGAGAAGGAGGAGCCGCAATATTTAAAAAGTGATTATATCGCATCTAGCGATGCGGCTACAGTACCGACTTTTGAGTCAGTTGATGTCTTGCGCACGGCAAAGAATAAGAAGTTAGATAACCATGATTACGAAAGCTTAAAAAAAGAGATTTTTGAAAAAGGCAAAGACTTTCGCGAAGTAAAGAAGGACCTGACTTCCATGATACGCCAGCGCCAAGAACTAGAGCCAGAAGAAGCGTATGAGAAGAAGAGGCTGGCTATGGTCAGAAGATTGATCGGGTCTCTAAAGTCGATAAGGCAGGAAGCCGAAACCCTCAAGCTATTACCCGCGCCACTCCTAAAAGAAATCTCAAGCCTAGTCAGTAAGCTTGAGCAGGAGATTAGTTAATAGCTATATTTATCTTCAAGTAACAATTTTCTGTTTTTGCTGACGGCACATTTAATTTTTTGTCATCTCCAGTACTAGAAACAGGTCTGCGAGGGATTACGGCGAGTGGAGGTCCCCAATGTTGGGAGAGGCTATCCGAGAACGAGCCGTAAACCGAAGCAGACGGCAAAAAATTTTGTGACGGAAGCAAAGACAGAAGATTGTTACTAAGAAATATGGCTAACTATTTCAGGAAATCCAGGATGATTTTTGCTGCGCGGGAGGAGGCGCCTTTTTCTCCGAGTGAGGCTTTGACTTGGGCGAGGCTGTTTTTGATCTGCTGGAGTGCTTTGGGGTCGCTTAATATTTCCAATGTCTTATCCGCTATTTTCTTAGGGGTTGCGCTAAACTGTATAAATTCCGGCACGACCTCTTTTTCTGCCACAATATTTACCATACCTATATAAGGCAGCTTTACCTGTGGCCGGTACAAAAGATAATTTAATAGGCTCATTTTGTAGACTACGGCAAAGGGTTTTTGCATGATAGCTGTTTCTAGTGTCGCGGTGCCGGAACACACAAGCGCAAAATCAGCGATGTTCAAGCAGTCATAAGTCCTTCCTTCGACGATCTTTGCTTCAGGAAGATGATCTTTGATCATTTGGTTATAGACCTCCCAGTCGACCTGGGGGGATTTAGCGATTACAAATTGGGCTTCCCGTTTTTTATTGATAAGCGAAGCTGTTTTTAACATGACAGGGAGCACCTTTCGGATCTCTTGTTTGCGCGAGCCCGGCAATAGGGCTATTGTGACTTTATTATCGTAAAAACCAAGATTTAGCGTTAGTTCTTTCTGGCTCATGGTTGATTTCGCGATATCTAAAAGCGGATGCCCTACGCAATCTACATCCATATCGAATTTTTTATAAAATTCCTCCTCAAACTTAAATAACACGATCATCTTAGAGATGTATTTCTTGATTGTTCTGATTCTACCCGGCCTTGAGGCCCAGACTTGCGGGCTGATGTAGTAGATAGTAGGCAAGGAGTTGTTGATTTTTTTGGCAAGGCGCAAGTTAAAACCTGAAAAATCCACGAAAATCACCGCATCCGGTTTAACAGCCTTAATTTTATCAAGGACGATTTTCTTAAGTCCCAGGAATTTCGGTAGTTTTTTGAGCGCGTCAAAGAGTCCGATGACCGAGAGTTCTTTTATGTCATAGAAGACTTCGGCTCTGGCTTGGGCCAGCTGAGGTCCGCCAACCGCAAAGATCTTGATATTGGAGTTTGATTTTAGGATTTCCCTGGCAAGGTTTGCGGCATTAAGGTCTCCGGAGGCCTCGCCGCAGACGATCAGCAGTTGTTTTTCAGCCATATTTGATGTTGGATTTTTAATGCTAAACCAAGCGCTTCTCTGGCAACCGGACCCGACACAAGAGGTTCTTTGTTTTCCAGGACGCAAGTAACAAAGGATTGCAGTTCTTTTTGCAGGGGTTGTTCTTTTTCAATGGGCAGGTCCTGTTTGGAGATTTGCGCTCCCTCTTTACGGTAAAGCGAGGCTTTGGCTTCCTTATAGTCAAGCGATATATAGGTATCTTCCTGAAAGATGCGTATTTTGCGCATCCATTCATCTGATACGCGGCTTGCGGTGAGGTTTGCCACGCAGTGATTGGCAAAGGTTATGCGCACATTGGCGATATCCTCAAATTGGGTGAGTACATTGATTCCTACAGCCTCGACCCTTTTTATCTTTGAGCGCACCAAGCCCAGGACTATATCGATATCATGGATCATTATATCAAGCACAGCCCCGACATCCAAGGAGCGGTGTGGGAAGGGGCTTAAACGGTGGCATTCGATAAATTTAGGCTCTTTGATCAGCTCTTTTGTGGCTGCAAATGCCGAATTGAATCTTTCGATATGCCCGACTTGAAGGATAAGCTTATTTTTCTTGGCTAATTTTATCAGGGAATCTGCTTCGGCCAATGTTGTGGTAAAAGGCTTTTCAACAAGGCAGTGTTTCTTATAGGTGAGGCATTCTGCCGCAATATCATGATGGAGGTTGGTGGGGGCAGCAACGCTTACCGCGTCTACCTGATCAAAAAGTTTCCGGTAATCCGAGAAGCCCGGTACGCCTAGTTCGTTGCAGGTTTTATGAAGGTGAGCGTTATTGATATCGCAAACTGCCGCTAATTGGCAATTCGGGATCTCCTTGTATATCCTGGCGTGGATACTGCCCAGGTGTCCTACTCCAATCACCCCGACCTTTAGTTTATGCATAAAAAAATAATAGCAAATGGCTCGACAAAAGTCAATGAATATGATAAAATACCGTTTCTTTAGGAGGAATGAAAGTTGAAGGATTACTTAAAGTTACTAAGATTTGTCAAGCCTTATAAGGGCATGTTCGCCTTAGCTTCGTTGTTTATGGTGCTTTCGGCTATCTTTGACGGGGTGTCGCTGGGTATGATAATCCCCTTTGCGGATAAGATATTCACCAATAAAAAGATAATAATACCGGCGAAAATGCCTGCATTTGTGAATTATCTTGTGGATAAAATTAATAATACCCCGCAAGGCGTGCTTTTAAACTATATGATCTTAGGTATTATCTCGCTTTTTATTGTAAAGGGGATTGTCGGTTATTTTCAGGCTTATCTTATGTCTAATATCGGCCAGCACGTGGTCAAGGATATCCGCAATAAGCTCTACGCCAAGCTTCAGACACTTTCTCTTGATTATTTTACTCAAAAACGCGGCGGGGAGATGATCTCGCGTATTACGAATGACGTAAAATTGGTGGAGAATGCGGTTTCTTACGGCTCTACCGACCTGGTTTATCAGACTGCCCAGGTGATCATTTTTCTTTTTATTACGTTTTTCCTGAATTTTAAGTTAGCGGTGGTGACTTTTCTGCTTGTGCCTTTGATTGCTTTGCCGATGATAAAAGTGGGCAAGGTGCTGCGCAAGCTTTCAAAAAGGTCGCAAGAGAAGATGGCGGATATCAACTCTTTGCTTTATGAGACAATTATCGGCACTCGCATTGTCAAGGCCTTTAATATGGAGGATTATGAAGTCGGCAAATTCAACAACGTCAACTATGATTATTACAAGATCTCCATAAAATCCATCAAGCGCTTGTTGATGCTAAGCCCTATTACCGAGATCGTGGGCGTATTAGCGGCTTCGATAATCCTTTTCTGGGGCAGTAAGGATATTATTTCAGGCAAAATATCATTCGGTGTTTTCGGTGTTTCTTTGGGCGCGCTATTATCGGTGATCAGGCCTTTTAAGAAATTAAGCCAGGTCAATTCCATAAATCAGCAGGCAGTGGCAGCCAGCGAAAGGATCTATGAGGTTTTAGAGACCGATCCTACTGTTGTTGATAAGGTCGCAGCTGGCAAGCTGGGGGATTTTAAGGATAAGGTTGTTTTTGAGGGGGTTTGGTTTAACTACGGCCATCACGAAATACTGAAAAATATAAACCTTGAAGTGAAAAAAGGCCAGATGTTGGCGATTGTGGGCCCAAGCGGTTCCGGAAAATCGACCTTAGTGGATCTTATCCCGCGTTTTTATGACCCTAAAAAGGGGAGGATTTTGATCGATGGAATGGATATCCGGGAAGTAAGCCTTAATTCTTTGCGCCAGCAGATCGGTATTGTCACCCAGGAGACGATCCTTTTTAACGATACAATCAAGGCTAATATCGCTTATGGCAGCAATATTGCTTCGCAGGAAGATATTGAAAGGGCCGCGGTCCAGGCACATGCCCATGATTTTATTCAGCATCTTTCTCAAGGTTACGATACTTTTATTGGCGACAGGGGGATGAAGCTTTCCGGCGGGGAGCGTCAGAGGATAGCTATTGCCCGCGCACTTATGAAAAATCCTCCTATTTTGATACTTGATGAAGCGACCTCCCAGCTTGATACACAGGCAGAACGTATAGTACAGGAGGCCCTGGATAGCCTTATTAAGGGTAGAACAGTGTTTGTGATCGCGCACCGGCTTTCAACAGTTAGAAGCGCGCATAAGATCATGGTCTTGGAACACGGAGCGATCGTCCAGCAGGGTACACATGGGGAGTTGCTGGATAAGGGTGGTTTGTACAAGATACTTTGTTCTATGCAAGAAATGCAAAAATAGGTTGCATAATCCAGAAAATTTGTTATACTTATAAAACTTGTTTTATTAGGGCCATAGCTTATGGAGCAAAGGGTAAGCATAAGCTGTCAAGCCAAACCAGTCCCCGCCGTTTTGCTTAGCAAAAATGCTAAAACGTTAATATTAAGGGGAAATATTTACCCTGTATGGTCAGCTTTTGCCGGATCGGCATAGGCCGTATGCTTAAAACGTAATGGGAGGAGATAGAAGTGCCATCAGAACTGATCAAGCAATTGTTGGAAGCAGGAGTGCATTTTGGGCATCAGACTAAACGCTGGAACCCTAAGATGAAAAAGTTTATTTTTGGCTCAAGAAGCGGTATTTATATTATCGACCTTGAGAAGACCGAAGAGTGCGTCAATAATGCGCGCGATTATTTAATGGATATCGCTTCAAAAGGCGAGGCCGTGCTTTTCGTCGGCACTAAAAAGCAGGCGCAGGAGGTAGTGCAGGCTGAAGCGGTACGTTGCGGCATGTATTATGTGACTGAAAGGTGGCCGGGAGGACTTCTTACTAATATGGCTACCATAAAGAAGAGTATCAGCCGTCTTAAGGACATTGACAGGATGCGTGAAGACGGGACATTTTCTCAATTGACCAAGAAAGAAGTTGCCCGCCTTGAGAAAGAATCGACTAAATTAAAAAAGAATTTCTCCGGTATCGTGCAGATGGAGCGCTTACCTAAGGCGATGTTTGTCGTGGATACCAAAAAGGAGGAGACCGCGGTGCGGGAGGCAAACCGCCTGGGGATAACTATCATCGGGCTTATCGATACGAATTCCGATCCCGATTTGATCTCCTATCCTGTTCCCGGCAACGATGATGCTACTAAATCCATCCGCATGATCACCTCGGTGTTGGCGGATACTATTATAGAAGGAAGAAAGAAATTCCTCTCTTATCTTTCTCAAGAGGGGGTAACTCTTAAGGAAGAGAAAAAAGAAGGAAGTGCTCTCGAGGCTGCGGTTCTTCCTGATGAAGAGGTAAAGATAAAGGAAATCGAGGAAATAGTTGAGACCGAGGCGCCTGTTGATGAGGCCGGGCATCCAGCAAAAAAGGCTCGTGCAAAGCCTGGCGTTGACAATCATTCAAGGACAAGGAAGGTTAAATAAAATGGCAATTTCAGTCGATCTGATAAAAGAATTAAGACATATGACTTCGGCAAGCGTGGCGCATTGCAAAAAGGCGTTGGAAGATACCGGTGGAGACCTGAAGAAGGCAGCCGAATTTTTGCGTAAACACGGGCTTGAGATAGCGGCGAAGAAACAGGCAAGGGCGGCGAAGGAGGGCAGGGTTGAGGCATACGTGCACCTTGGGAATAAAATTGGCGTGTTGCTTGAGGTGAATTGTGAATCTGATTTTGTAGCGCGCAATCCCGATTTCTGTCAGTTCACAAAAGATTTGTGTATGCATATAGCTGCCTGCAATCCATCTTACCTGAAGAAGGAAGATGTGCCCGGTGAAATCATCGATCAGGAAAAAAATAAGGATGAATATTACAAGGCGCATTGTCTTATGGAGCAGCCTTTTGTTAAGGATCCAGCTATAACCATAAATGATTACCTGGGTACCATTGTTTCAAAACTAGGCGAGAATATATTTGTGCGCAGGTTTATGCGTTATAAGATCGGAGAATAATGAGCGAACCGATTTACAAAAGGATCGTCCTTAAACTAAGCGGTGAAGCGCTGCAAGGCAGGAAGGCTCACGGTATAGATCACGCTTTTCTGGTATCTATTTCGCGCCAGATAAACGAGATTAGGGAGCTGGGCGTTGATGTAGCGGTAGTTCTGGGCGGGGGTAATATTTGCCGAGGGCAGGAGAACACCGGCTCGCGCGGATTAGATATGGACAGGTCCGTGGCTGATTACATGGGGATGCTTGCCACAGTGATTAACGGTCTCGCTCTGCAAAATGTTCTCGAGAAAATGGGGATGGAAACGCGCGTGATGACGGCGATTGACATGGCGCGTATCGCAGAGCCGTACATCAGAAGAAAAGCTATACGTCATTTAGAAAAAGGCAGGGTTGTGATATTTGTCGCCGGTACCGGAAATCCGTATTTTACCACTGATACGACCGCGGCCCTGCGGGCCATGGAGTTACACGCGGATGCGATCCTGAAAGCGACTAAAGTCGATGGGGTGTATTCCGCTGATCCCATGAAAGTAAAAAGCGCTAAAAGGTTCAGTCAGCTTAAGTATATTGATGTTTTGAAAAAGGGCTTAAAGGTTATGGATGCCACAGCAGTAAGCCTTTGTATGGATAATAAATTGCCCATCGTGGTGTTTAATCTGAATAAAGAAGGCAATATTAAGCGCGTTGTCTTAGGCGAGAAGATAGGAACAGTCGTCAGGTAGTTTAATGATGTAGCAAAAAAAGGGGGGTAGCTATGACTGCCAAAGAGATTTTACATAGCACAGAAGATAAATTTAAGAAAACATTAGAATCTCTGGCTCGAGAATTTTCTGAAATCAGGACAGGCAGGGCAAGCCCTACTTTAGTAGAAGGGATGCACGTTGATTATTACGGAACCCCTACCTTATTAAAACAGTTGGCATCGATTTCCGCTCCTGATGCGCATCTTTTGGTCATCCAGCCGTGGGATATAACCGCGATCCCGGAGATCGAGAAGGCGATAATGAAGTCAAACCTTGGGATAAATCCCTCTAATGATGGTAAGGTTATCCGATTATCTTTACCACCTTTATCCAAAGAGAGGCGTCAGGAACTTGCTAAGGTTGTGCATAAGATGTCTGAGGATGAGGGCAGGGTATCGCTTCGCACAATCAGAAGAGATGCCAAGGAGCACATTGAAAAGCTGGAGAAAGATAAGATCATCTCTGAAGACGATAAATTTCGCGGTATTGAAGAATTGCAGAAACTTGTCGATAAATATATTGCTAAGATTGACGAGCTCTTGAAGAATAAAGAGAAAGAGATACTGGAATTTTAAATTTGGGCCTCTAGCTCTCCTCCCGCATGACATAGAGGAAGGAGTATGCTAGAGGGATGCATGTAAATCTGGGCCTCTAGCTCATCCGGTAGAGCAGCGGCTTTTTAAGCCGCGTGTGCCGAGTTCGAGTCTCGGGAGGCTCATTAAACGAAGCCGAGACGACAAAGAGTTCTCCCGACGCCCCGACCGAACGAAGTGAGAGTCGGGGGGTCGGGACTCCGACCGAGCGTAAGCGAGCGTCGGAGGAGTCTCGGGAGGCTCATAAATTAAGAGCCAAGAGTAACAAAGTTAGACGGTAGAGGAAAGATAGCCGGGCGGATGGCGGAATTGGCATACGCGATAGCCTTAGGAGCTATTGGGGAAACCCTTGGAGGTTCAAATCCTCTTCCGCCCAGTAATGAGTTTAAGAATGCTTTTTGAAAAATTGTGACATGGGGGTTTCCCGCCACAAATATTATTATGGTCGGGGCGGGATTTCGCCACTAAAAGTGGAATCATAGTGGCTCAACAACTCCCTCCGTCCGCACTTTGATGTGGTTAAAGTTTGTAGCGGGAAAATCCTCTTCCGCCCAATTTTAAAATCAAGATTAGTGATTTTAAAATTGTACTTGAGCGAGGATAAGCAGCGCGACAAGCGCTGCCCGAGCGAAAGTACATAGACATAAACATTTTTTCGATTAACTACACGCGGGAGTGGCTCAGTTGGTAGAGCGTAACCTTGCCAAGGTTAATGTCGCGGGTTCGAATCCCGTCTCCCGCTTAATAATTACAACATTATTTCAGCTTTGTGAAAGGAGCTATAAATGCAGATAATGGATTTTCTGTCTAAAAAGGCAATAGTCATGGATATTAAGTCCGGCAAGAAAGAGGATGTGATTAAGGAACTCGTTGAAGCGCTGATAAATGCCGGAGATATCGAAAAGCGTTACCGCAATAAACTCATCGATGCCCTTATGGCAAGAGAGGCTCTTGGCTCAACTGCTATTGGACAGGGTATCGCTATACCGCACGCAAAATTGGATTGCGTTGATAAACTTGTAGCTGCGTTTGGACTTTCCAGGAAGGGCGTAGACTTTGATTCTCTGGACGGAGAATTGGCCTACATATTTTTCTTGCTGGTTGCGCCGCAGGATTCTGCCGGGCCTCATCTTAAGGCTTTAGCCCGCATTTCGCGTCTTCTTAAAGATAAGTATTTCCGCGATACACTCCGCAGCTCTACAGACGAGAAGTCTGTTGTAAAGATTATTACGCAGGAAGATGAAAAAAAGCTTTAACTCAAATGCGTCAAGTCTAAAAGTAAAAGGTATCTTGAAATGGCTCTACCCCGGTATAGGCATTAAGCGCTGGATACTGCTGGTTTTAGTGGGCCTTGTTTTTATCATTATCGGGTCATTTTTTCTGCGTAACGAAGAATTTGTTCTTTTTCAGGTGCTTGATTCGATAGGCCTTCTCTGCGGCATTATAATCCTGATCTTAGGAATAAAAGGCATAATCAGGTTTTTTATTAATGCGGAAGTCCCATCTTCCAAGAGTAATGAATTAGTAGATATAGTTTTTCAGAGAAAGCAGTTAAGCCGAGGGCCAAAGATCGTGACGATCGGCGGAGGCACTGGCTTATCGGTCATCTTGAGCGGCCTTAAACAATATACCTCTAACATCACCGCTATTGTCACTGTAGCTGATGACGGAGGTTCATCAGGGCGCCTAAGACAGGAGTTTGATATTTTGCCTCCGGGAGATATACGTAACTGCCTGGTTGCTTTAGCTGATGCGCCGGCATTGATGCGCGATTTGTTCCAGTTCCGTTTTGACACAACTTCAGAGCTGGGGGGGCATAGTTTCGGGAATCTCTTTATTACGGTTATGACACGCCTGACCGGAGATTTTGAAAAGGCGATAAAAGAAACGAGCAAGGTTTTAGCGTTAAAGGGGCAGGTAATACCTTCTACATTAAATAATGTGCAGCTTGTGGCGCAGCACAAAGACGGGTCTACGACGGTCGGAGAGGCCAGCATTACTAACGCCAGGCGTCCGATTAATAAGGTTAGTTTGCAGCCCGATAAACCGGCAGCTACTCCTGACGCGATAAAGGCGATAGAAGAAGCACAGGTGATCGTATTGGGGCCCGGTTCTCTTTATACCAGTATCGTGCCTAATCTTTTAATAAAGGAGATCACTGAGGCGATCTCTTCTTCCGGGGCGATCAAGGTGTATGTATGTAATGTGATGACCCAGCCCGGGGAGACAGACGGGTTTAGCGTTTCTGACCATATTAAGGTGTTGGTAAACCACAGTCACCCGCGCATACTGGATTATTGCGTGATCAACTCCGGGGAGATCCCTAAGTATATGCTTGAGCGTTACTCCGGGCAGAGTTCATGTCCTGTAATAAATGATAAGAAAAAGATAGAATCTATGGGTTATAGGGTTATTGAGGATGATTTTGTGGTCACTGATGACGTTATCCGTCACGATCCCGAGAGGCTTGCCAGGATAGTCATCGGGCTTTTGGACGAGATCTAAATTTAAAACTATGGCAGTAGCAAGAAAACAATTAGTCGTAAAAAATAAACAAGGTTTGCATGCAAGGCCAGCGGCGCTATTCGTGCAAGTAGCCAATAGATTTGATTCCCGGATCACTGTCCGTAGGGATGACGAGGAAGTAAACGGGAAATCAATAATGGGTATACTTATGCTCGGAGTAGAGAGGGATACCGTTATTATCATTGAAGCCGAAGGGGAGGACGCCTTGATCGCGCTTGCAGAGCTTGAAAAAATAATAACCAGTGAGGAATAAAAAAGGTTAAAGATTAAAAAAAAGATTTAAAAAAAATCCTAAATTAGAGGTGCATTAGAATGAATCAATTAAAAGGTATAGCAGCAGCCTCCGGAATAAGCATCGGGCCGGCCTATAAAGTAGGCAAGGAAGAGTTTATTATCGCCAAGGAGCCTATTCGTGAAGAGGACATCCCGGTTCAGATCCAGATCTTTGAAGAGGCCCTGATCAAGACCCGCCGGGAGATAATCGATCTGCAAAAGCGCATCAGCTTTGAGATGGGACAGGAGGAGGCGCAGATCTTTGACGCGCATCTGTTGGTTTTGGAAGACCGTATGCTCATCGAAGAAGTGATCTCCCGCCTTAAAAAGGAGAGGCTTAATGTCGCGTTTATCTTCTCCGAGGTCTTAAAGAAATATGTGGAGATATTCTTAAAGATAGAGGATGAATACCTGAAAGAGCGCATAGCTGATATTAATGATGTTGGGAAGAGGATTCTTCGCCATCTTTTAGGAAAAGAGCGTAAGGCCTTTGAAGACCTTAAAGAAAAAGTGGTAATGGTGGCGCATGATCTTTCTCCGTCTGATACCGCGGCAATGCATAAACAGAATGTCTGCGCGTTTGTCACGGACGTCGGAGGCAAGACTTCGCACACCGCTATTATGGCCAAGTCCCTAGAGATCCCTGCTGTTGTAGGCACGGAATCAGCCACCTCAAGGATCAAAACAGGGGATATGTTGATAGTCGACGGCAGCATGGGTGTCATAATCATAAATCCCGATGAAGAGACTCTCAATATTTATCGCAAGGAAGAAGAAAAGTTTAAAGGCGTCGCGGAGAGGTTTTTATCCGCAAAGGACCTGCCGGCGGTCACCCTTGACGGAACGACCATCAAGATAAATGCGAACATAGAGTTTCCCGATGAGGTGCCTTCGGTAAAACTCCACGGAGGAGAGGGTATCGGCCTTTACCGCACGGAGTTTTTCTATATGAACAGGAAGGATCTTCCCTCGGAGGAGGAACATTACGAGGCGTATAAATATGTGGCAGAGCAGATGAATCCTAATCCGGTGATTATCCGCACTTTGGATCTGGGAGGGGATAAATTTCTATCGCAATTTGAGATCCCTTATGAGATGGAGCCGTTTTTGGGATGGCGGGCGATCCGTTTTTGCCTTGCCCGCCCGGAAATATTTAAATTACAGCTGCGCGCGATCTTAAGGGCCTCTGTGCACGGAAATTTAAAGATGATGTATCCGATGATCTCCGGGATCGAGGAATTGAAACAGGCGAATAAAATCCTTGAGGATGCAAAAGAAGAGTTGAGAAAAAAAGGCCTCGCCTTTAAAGAGGATATCGAAGTTGGAGCTATGATAGAGGTCCCCTCCGCTGCATTGACAGCCGACATACTGGCGACTGAAGCGGACTTCTTTAGTATAGGGACTAATGACCTGATCCAGTATTCACTTGCGGTCGACCGGGCTAATGAAAAGGTAGCTTATTTGTATAATCCTGCCCATCTTGCCGTGCTGCGATTGATTAAAAATATTATTGATTCCGCGCATAAGGCAAATATCCATGTCGGGATGTGCGGAGAAATGGCGGGAGAAGCAAGCCTTGTGCTATTGCTTTTGGGTTTAGGGCTTGATGAGTTTAGTGTGCCTCCGCAGGTTATCCCGGAGGTGAAGTATCTAGTGCGCTCTGTTACTTTAGGGCAGGCCAAAGAGATTGCTGCGGCAGCGATGCTTTTATCTACCGGCAAAGAAGTAGAGGAGTTTACCCAGGCTAAATTAAGAGAGATTTTAAAATAATGAAGGCTTTGATACTGGCAGCAGGATATGCAACCCGTCTTTACCCCCTGACTAAGAATTTTCCTAAGTCTCTTCTTAAGGTAAAAGATAAGCCGATAATCGATTATATCTTGGAGAAAGTGCTTCTGGTTCCCGGGATAGATGAGATCGTCGTTGTGACAAACAGTAAGTTTGCGGTTCAGTTTCGCAAATGGGCACGTCTGCAGCAGGCAGGAAAAAGAATCAGCGTTTTAGATGATTTGACAAAAAGCAATGAAACCCGTCGCGGGGCTGTAGGAGATATCCATTTCGCTATAGATAAAAAACGCATGAAAGATGATCTACTGGTAATAGGAGGAGATAATCTTTTTGACGGGGATCTGAATAAACTGATCTCTTTTGCTAAGAAAAAGAATGGCCCGGTAATAGGCGTCTACGATATTAAAAGTAAGCATGAGGCCACTAAATACGGGGTTATCAAGCTGAATAGAGGCAAAAGGATAGTGGAATTTAGAGAAAAGCCTTCTAAGCCTCAGTCAACGCTTGTCGGGATGTGCCTCTATTATTTTCCGAAACAGAAGCTGGATTTAGTTAAGGAATATATCAAGGATAAAAAAGGCAAAAGGGATGCAACCGGTTTTTACATAGAGTGGTTGAGAAAAAAAGTCGATATCTACGGATATGCGCTGAGCGGTAAGTGGTATGACATCGGTGATTATAAATTTTATAACCAGGCCAAAGACGTTTTCGGCTTAAAACATCGTAGTTAAATGGAGCCCATCCGGGCTAAAGCCCGGGCTTACAAAGGGCGGAATACTTGAGCGGTCAAATCTGTCCGCGCCATAAATGGCGCGGTTTTTGACCGCGAAAGTACAAAGAGGAGGAGTTATGAGCGGTTTGCGTAAGCATTTCTTCACATCGGAATCTGTAGGCGAGGGTCACCCGGATAAGGTCTGCGACCAGATATCTGATGCGGTTTTAGATGCGGTTTTAAAACTCGATTCAAATAAAGAGCACTGTAGGGTCGCCTGCGAGACCTATGTTACAATGGGCCTTTTAATAGTCGGCGGGGAGATCACTACCGACGCGTATATAGATATTCAGAAACTGGCGCGCGGCGTCGTCAAAGAGATAGGGTATACTCATCCGAAATACGGATTTGACTATGAGACCTGCGCGATTGTCAATACGATCAATAGCCAATCTCCGGATATAGCTCAAGGAGTTAATACCGGCGGGGCCGGGGATCAGGGTATCATGTTTGGCTATGCCTGCAAAGAGACCGAAGAGTATATGCCTCTTCCGATAATGCTTGCGCATAAATTGACCAAGCGCACGGCGGATGTACGCAGGAGCAATGAGCTGGATTATCTGGGTCCGGACTGTAAATCGCAGGTGACAGTCGAATATTTTGACGATGAGCCTAAGCGCGTAGATTCAGTGGTTATTGCCTGCCAGCATACCGAAGATATCCTGGATAATACGGGAAAACATATTACCCAAAAAGCGCGTCAGGAACTGATCGATGTCGTCGCTAAGCCTGTATTAAAGGATTTGATCGACAAGGATACTAAATATTACGTGAATCAGACGGGTAAGTTTTTGATCGGCGGTCCTCAATCTGATACCGGCATGACCGGAAGAAAGATCATCGTGGATACCTATGGTGGTACAGTACCTCATGGAGGTGGCGCATTTTCAGGCAAGGACCCGACTAAGGTCGATCGCTCAGCGGCTTATATGTGCCGTTATATCGCCAAGAATTTAGTCGCTGCCGGAGTAGCCGATAAGCTTTTGATCCAGTTATCGTATGTCATCGGCCACGCTGATCCGCTTTCGATATACGTGGACACCTATGGAACGGGAAAATTATCGGATGAAAAAATTGTAAAGCTTATCAGGGAAAATTTCAAACTTACCCCTAGGGGTATAATTGAGTCTTTGAATTTGTTGACTCCTATATATAGGAAGACTGCCTGTTATGGCCATTTTGGTAGAAACGATATGGGCTTTGCCTGGGAGAAAACAGATAAGGCGGCTGATTTGAAGAAACAAGCGGCGAAGATGTAGTTTTAAAGGTTGAATTATTCGGTTGCGCCTGCCTGGCGGCAGGCAGGTAACTATTAACAGGATTTAAGGAAAGGAAAAACATGAAATACGATATCAAAGACATCAAACTTGCGGCTAAAGGTGCATTGCGTATTGAATGGGCAGCAAACAATATGCCTGTTTTAGGGTTAATAGGGAACAGGTTTAGTAAAGAGAAACCTTTAAAAGGCTTGAAAGTGGCAGCCTGTCTCCATGTTACTACTGAAACCGGTGTATTGATGGATGTGCTAAAAAAAGGCGGGGCAGAGATCTATCTTTGCGCATCTAATCCTCTTTCAACGCAGGATGATGTCGCGTCTTCTTTGGCAAAAAACCTTGGTATCGCGGTTTACGCGATAAAAGGTGAAGACACTAAGACTTATTATAAACATATCGAGGCTGTGCTTGCGGCAAAGCCCGATATTACTATGGACGATGGGGCGGATCTTGTGGGCACGATCCATCAACGTGATTTCTCTGTGCATGCAAATATTATCGGCGGCACCGAAGAGACGACAACCGGGGTCATCCGTTTAAGGGCGCTTGCAGAGCAGAATAAGTTGCGTTATCCTATTATCGCGGTAAATGACGCGCATACAAAGCATATGTTTGATAATCGTTATGGCACCGGGCAATCAACTCTTGATGGGATTATCCGCGCCACCAATAAACTTATTGCCGGAAGTAATTTTGTGGTTTGCGGATACGGTTGGTGCGGCAAGGGTGTGGCTATGCGCGCAAAAGGCATGGGGGCAAGAGTCATTGTTATTGAGGTTGATCCTCTTAAGGCCCTTGAGGCCCTGATGGATGGTTTTGGCGTAATGCCGATAAAGGAGGCCGCAAAGATCGGGGATATCTTTGTTACTGTTACAGGGGATATTAATGTTATCCGGCTTGAGCATTTTAAGGCGATGAAAGACGGCGCTATAATCTCAAACTCAGGGCATTTTAACGCCGAAATCGAGATACCAGCGCTGGAAAGGCTAGCAAAGTCAAAACGCAAGATCCGTGATTTTGTCGATGAATATAAATTATCCGACGGAAGAAGGGTATATCTTTTGGGAGAAGGGCGCTTGATTAATCTCGCTGCTGCCGAAGGCCATCCTGCAAGCGTTATGGATATGTCTTTTGCGAATCAGGCATTAGGAGCAGAGTATATTTCTAAGAATTATAGTGATATGAAAAAGAATGTTTACGGGGTCCCTCGAGAGATAGATGAGAGGATCGCCGCGTTAAAATTAAAATCCCTAGGTATTAAGATAGACACATTAACTGAAGAGCAGGAAAAGTATTTGGCAAGCTGGGAAATGGGGACATAGTTTTATGAAAAGAATAGCGGTTTTAACTACCGGCGGCGATGCCCCGGGGATGAATGCGGCAATACGTTCGGTTGTGCGTTATGGCTTAAACCAGAAGCTAGAAGTAATGGGTGTTTTCCGCGGATGGTGGGGCTTGATAAACGAGGAGCTAAAAGTTTTTAGCCATCGCTCTGTTTCAGGGATCATTAATCAGGGGGGGACTATCCTTAAGACAGCCCGCTGCCATGAGTTTTATACCGAAGAAGGCCAGTCACGCGCATACGAGACTGTTAAGAAATATGGGATAGACGGCCTGGCGGTCATCGGCGGAAACGGGAGCTTTACCGCCGCGCATTTATTCGGCAGGAAATATAATATCCCTTGTATCGGGATCCCCGCCTCAATAGATAATGACGTTAATGGTATTGATATCACTATCGGGGCAGATACTGCTATAAACACAGCCCTTTCGGCCATTGATAATATCCGTGATACGGCTACTTCTATGGAGAGGATCTTTGTCGTAGAGGTGATGGGAAGGGATTGCGGTTACATCGCTCTTTCTGTTGCTTTGGGCGGCGGATGCGAAGAGGTTATGATCCCCGAGCGTAAAAGTGATATTAACGCTATTTGCCATGATATTGTTAACGGAAATCTGCGGGGCAAGATGAGCTGGATCATTGTTGTGGCCGAAGGCTCCGGTAACGCTCCTGATATAGCAAAGCAGATAAATGAGATCACCGGGCTTGAAACCCGCCCTGTAGTCTTGGGGCATATCCAAAGAGGCGGCCGTCCCACGGCAATAAGCCGCGACTTGGCTCTGCATTTAGGAAGGGCGGCTGTGGATGCTCTTATCAGGGGGGATAGCGATAAGGTGGTAGGGTTCAAGGAAAGTAAGATAGTCTCAATAGATTTTGAAATCGCTATCGTAAAGAAATATTTTAATTACGAAAATATGTATAAGTTGGTCAAGGAGTTGAGCTAGGGCTAAAAGTTAATCACAAATTACAACGGAGGCAAAATGGGAAGAAAGCCGCTTAATATTGATAAGATCGTGATGGAGTTGATTATGGCTGATGATACAGCCATAAAGAAAAAGCTATCAAAGAAGATATTTGATATAGCTTATAAGAACGGTATTTATCCGTCTAGCATTCATGAGTTTTACATGGCTAGGGGGAAGGGTCAATTTACCGGGTTTACTGTCCCGGCTGTGAATTTAAGGAGCATGACCTATGATTTGGCAAAGGCGATTTTTCGGGTCGCTAAAAAATATAACGCGGGCGCTTTTATTTTTGAGATAGCAAAAAGCGAGATGGGTTATACTGCACAGCCTCCGGTTGAATACGCTAGCGTTATTTTGGGCGCCGCAATAAAAGAAAATCACAAGGGCCCGGTTTTTATCCAGGCTGATCATGTGCAGGTCAATGCTAAGAAATACCAGGAGGACCCGGATAAGGAATTAGAGACTTTGCAGGCCCTGATCGCAGATGCTATGGCAGCGGGTTTCTATAATATCGATATTGATTCCTCAACCTTGGTCGATCTATCCAAGACCGATATAAAGAAGCAGCAGAGGAATAATTATGAGGCTTGCGCCAAGCTTACCCAGTTTATCCGTAGGATCGAACCCAAAGGCGTTACCGTCTCTGTGGGCGGCGAGATCGGAGAAGTAGGGCATCAGAATTCTACTCCGGAAGATCTGCGCGCGTTTATGGAGGGTTTTAAGGAAAGGTTACGTAAAGGCTTGACCGGTATCAGCAAGATCTCGATTCAAACAGGCACTTCTCACGGCGGAGTAGTATTGCCTGATGGTTCCATCGCGCAGGTAAAACTTGATTTTGATACCCTGAAGAAACTATCAGAGATCGCCAAGAAGGAATATGGCCTTGCCGGAGCTGTTCAGCATGGGGCATCTACTTTACCGGCTGAAGCATTTCACAATTTCCCGGAGTGTGACTGCGCGGAAGTGCATCTGGCAACAGAGTTCCAGAATATGATCTATGATTCCAAGGATTTCCCTGCAGAGCTAAAGAAAAAGATATATGATTGGTTAAAGATAAACGCTGCCAATGAAGCAAAGGCAGGAGAGACCGAGGAGCAGTTCTTCTATAAGACCCGCAAAAAAGCCCTTGGCCCCTTCAAGAAAGAGATAATGGGATTATCGCAGGAGATCCGCGATAATATCACTAAAGATATTGAGGCAAGATTTTATTTTCTTTTTAAGCAGTTAAATAACCAGAATAATAAAGATCTAGTCGATAAACTTGTCACTTTAAAACGCGTCATCGTGCGCAAACGTAAAGACGAAAAAGAAGTTGTGCATGATGGAGAGGGCGCGGATTAAATGAGGCCACAACTTATGGAGCGAATGTAATGAGCGAACATAAGTTGTTTGGCCGAATTTATCCCGACGAAAGTGTGAAAATTTTAAAATAAGATTTTCACACGGTTTATGAGTCGGGATTAGGAGGGAACTATGCGTTCAGACTTAACAAAGAAAGGTATCGAGCGTATTCCGCATCGAGCACTTTTGCATGCGACAGGAATAAGTACAAAGGATCTGGGCCGTCCGTTTATCGGGGTCGCAACTTCTTTTACCGATCTTATTCCCGGCCATATCGGTATGCGCGACCTTGAGCGCTTTATCGAACGCGGAGTCTGTTACGGCGGAGGAGTGCCGTTTTTATTTGGTGTTCCCGGGATTTGCGACGGGATCGCCATGGGGCACTTAGGTATGTGTTACCCGTTAGCCTTACGCGAGATTGTCGCCGACACTATTGAAACAGTCTGTAATGCGCACCAGTTAGATGGGATTATTTGCCTCACTAATTGCGATAAGATTACTCCCGGCATGTTGATGGGTGTGGCGCGGTTAAATATTCCGGCGATTATTGTTACTGCCGGACCAATGATCTCCGGAAGATATAAGCAAAGAAAGCTTGCTTTTGTGCATGATACATTCGAAGCAGTGGCTTTGGCTAAAAAGGGTGAGATCTCTGCTAAAGATCTGGCTTGCCTTGAAACAGAATCCTGCCCCGGAGCCGGCTCATGCCAGGGTTTGTATACTGCAAATACCATGGCCTGCTTGACTGAAACTCTGGGTATGAGTTTGCCGGGATGCGCTACGGCTTTAGCCATATCTGCTAAGAAGCGCCGCATAGCCCAGGCTTCCGGTGAACGCGTAGTTGAATTGGTAAAAAAGAATATTCTCCCTCGTGATATTATTACAAAAAAAGCCATGGAAAACGCTATTGTCGTGGATATGGCGTTGGGTGGTTCTAGCAATACAGTTTTACATCTTATGGCCATTGCTCATGAAGCGGGTATAGATTTTGATTTAAAGACATTTGATAAGATAGGTAAGAGCGTGCCGCATGTGACATTGCTTGAGCCTGCCGGGGAGCATTTCATGGAAGACCTGGAATATGCCGGAGGAATCCCTGCGGTTTTAAAACGGCTAAAGAGTAGATTAAATAATACTATTACCTTAAGCGGAAAGAAAATATTCAGTATTGCTGATTCCGCAGAGATCTATGATGAAGATGTCATCCGGCCGTTTGATCAGGCTTATCATAAAGAAGGCGGATTGGCGGTTTTGTTTGGCAATATCGCTCCAAATGGAGCAATTGTAAAACAGGCTGCAGTCAGCCCGAAGATGATGAGGTTTAGCGGTAAGGCACGGGTTTTTAATCGTGAAGAAGAGGCAATGCAGGCGATCCTGGGGGGCAAAGTCAAGAAGGGCGATGTGGTAGTGATCCGTTATGAAGGCCCTTCAGGCGGTCCCGGTATGCGTGAGATGCTTGCTCCGACTTCGGCAATCGTCGGAATGGGGTTGCATGAAGATGTCGCGCTTATAACCGACGGAAGATTCTCCGGCGGCACAAAAGGCCCCTGTATCGGACATGTCTCTCCGGAAGCTGCCGCAGGCGGACCTATCGCTATACTAAGAAATGGCGACCTGATCACGATCGACATAGCAAATAGAAAAATAGCCGTAGCTTTGAGTAAAGCCGAAATAGCTAAAAGATTTAAATCTTGGAAATCTATACAGCCGAAAATCAAGACTGGATACCTTTCGCGTTATTCCAAATCAGTGAGTTCGGCGGATAAGGGTGCGGTATTAAAATGATAGGCGCGCAGATATTAATCGAATCTTTAAAGCGGGAAGGCGTCGAGGTGATCTTTGGTTACCCTGGAGGCCAGGTATTGCCCATCCTCGATAAACTTTATGACGCGGATTTAAAATTCGTCCTCGTGCGCCATGAGCAAGGGGCAGCGCACGCGGCTGATGGTTATGCGCGCGCAACCGGTAAGCCAGGAGTCTGCCTTGCGACAAGCGGGCCCGGAGCGACAAATCTGGTCACCGGAATCGCTACTGCTTATATGGATTCTGTCCCAATGGTGGCGATAACCGGGCAGGTGAAGAGTTTTTTAATCGGAAATGACGCATTCCAGGAGGCCGATGTCACCGGTATTACCCGCCCGATAACAAAACATAATTATCTGGTTAAGGATGCTAAGGACTTGGCACGGACTGTTCGTGAGGCTTTTTATATCGCCTCAAGCGGACGCCCCGGGCCTGTGTTGATCGATATACCGTCTGATATCCAGATGCAGGAAACAGAATTTATCTGGCCCGAGACCGTGGAGATAAGAAGTTATAAACCTACTCTTTTCGGCCATCCGGGGCAGATAAAGAAAGCCTGTAAACTTATTAGCCAGGCAAAGAAGCCGATCCTTTATGTGGGTGGAGGGGTGATAACTTCCGGGGCGCATTTGGTGTTACGGGAGCTGGCTGAAAAGATCCAGGCCCCTGTTACTTGGACGCTGATGGGTATCGGCGCGTTTCCGGCGACGCACAAGCTTTCATTGGGGATGCTGGGGATGCACGGGACCGCTTACGCAAATCACGCCATCATGGAGGCGGACCTTATTATCGCTGTTGGCGCTCGCTTTGATGACCGGGTAACCGGTAGAATCGATAGTTTTGCGCCTAACGCGAAAGTGCTGCATATCGATATCGATCCCTCATCAATAAGTAAGAATATTCGTGTTGATGTGCCTGTTGTAGGGGATGCCAAGAATATTTTGGGAGAGATCCTGGAAGAGCTTAAGAAATTACCCGATATTTCAGAGTGGCTCAAAACTGTAGAGGATTGGAAAAAGAAACATCCTTTACGTTATAAAGATGAAGGGATAATTAAGCCTCAATTTGTAATCGAGCAGCTCTATGAAGCGACAAAAGGGGAAGCGATAATCACTACAGAGGTCGGCCAGAATCAGATGTGGGCGGCGCAATATTACAAATACGACTATCCGCGCACATTTATTTCTAGCGGTGGATTAGGTACAATGGGCTTCGGTTTACCTGCGGCAATAGGGGCGAAAGTGGCTCATCCGGAGAAGACGGTTATTGATATCGCAGGGGATGGTTCCATCCAGATGAATATACAGGAATTAGCTACCTGCGTCTGTAATAAAATAAATGTAAAAGTAGTGATCTTAAACAACGGTTACCTCGGGATGGTGCGGCAATGGCAGGAGCTTTTTTATAAAAAGCGCTATTCCCAAGTCTGTATAACCGCGCCTGATTTTGTGAAATTGGCCGAAAGTTACGGAGCGTTTGGTATCCATGTCACCAAGAAAGAAGATGTGCGAGCGGCAATTGATAAGGCGCTCGAGATAGACAATACCGTGCTTATTGATTGTCGCATCGAGCCGGAGGAAAATGTCTTTCCTATGGTGCCCGCAGGCGAGGCGATTAATAAGATGATAAGCGGTCTGGCATAGAAAGGCTGCTATGAAGCATACAATCTCTGTTTTAGTCGAAAACAAATTCGGAGTCCTGGCGCGTGTCGCCGGATTATTCAGCGCGCGCGGTTATAATATAGCCTCTTTAGCAGTGAGTGAGACGCTTGAGCCTTCGATTTCGTATATGACTATTGTCGTTGAAGCTAAAGATGAGGCGATATTAGAGCAGATCAAGAAGCAGCTCAATAAATTGATCGATGTCATCAGCGTGACTGATTTTACCAAAAAAGAGCACGTTGACCGAGAGCTGATTTTGGTGAAAGTAGATTACTCTCCAAAATACAAGGCAAAATTAGAGAAGTTGTTTAAGAAATATGTCGGTAAGATAATCCAGAAAAAAGGGTGTACCGCGATCATTGAGGCAGTGGGCGATCAAAAGCAGATTAGAGGCTTGCTTGAGTCGCTAAGCGAGTTTGGGATAAAAGAACTGGTCAAGACCGGTAGAGTTGCATTGGGGCATTAAGACGAAAGGGGAGAAATGGCTAAAATCTATTATGATAAAGACGCGGATTTAGAGATCTTAAAAGATAAGACGATTGCGATCATTGGTTACGGTATTCAGGGGCGCGGCCAATCGTTGTGCCTTCGCGATTCAGGATGCAGGGTGGTGGTTTCTGAAATGGAGGGTACGCCAAATTTTGAGCAAGCTAAAAAGGATGGTTTCATCCCTGTAAACGCATCCGAAGCCGCTAAAGCAGCAGATATTATCCAGATACTTACTCAAGACCACGTACAGGCAAAGGTTTACAATGAGAGTATCAAACCAAACCTGAAAAAAGGCAAGGCACTTTGTTTTTCGCACGGTTTTAATATCCGCTTTAAACAGATCAAGCCTCCGAAAAACGTGGATGTGTTTATGGTCGCTCCTAAAGGTCCGGGTGCTTTGGTACGCAGGATGTACGAGGAGGGTAAAGGTGTGCCTTCTTTAGTGGCTGTTTATCAGAATGCTACCGGAGATGCCATGAAATTGGCGTTAGCTTATGCAAAAGCACTGAAAGCGACTACCGCAGGCGTGATCGAGACTACATTTGAAGAGGAAACCGAGACTGATCTCTTCGGTGAGCAGGCAGTGCTTTGCGGAGGAGTTTCAGAGTTGATCAAGGCAGGTTTTGATACTTTGATCGAAGCAGGATATCAGCCTGAGATCGCTTATTTTGAGGTCTTACATGAGTTAAAACTGATCACTGACCTTATTCAGGAGAGGGGCATCTCCGGAATGCGCCGCGGAGTTTCTAATACCGCCTGTTATGGAGACTTAAGCCGCGGCCCTCGGATCATTACTCAGAAAACCCGCAAGGAAATGAAGAAGATCTTAAAAGAGATAAAAAGCGGCAAGTTTGCCAAAGAGTGGATCAAGGAAAACGTAGAAGGCAGGCCGAACTTTGATAGATTATTAAAAGAAGGCGATGAGCATCTGATTGAGAAGGTAGGCAAGGATTTGCGCGAGATGATGCCGTGGATGAAAAAATAATAATATTCGATACAACTTTACGCGACGGGGAGCAGGCACCGGGAGCCTCGATGAACCACCAGGAGAAGCTGGAGGTCGCTAACGCCTTGGCTAATCTTGGCGTTGATGTCATTGAGGCAGGATTCCCGATCTCATCCGAAGGTGATTTTGATTCGGTGAAGTCGGTCGCTAAATCCGTCAAAGGCCCGGTCATCTGTGGCTTAGCGCGCGCAATTAAAAAAGATATTGATGCCGCTTATCAGGCCTTAAAATCCGCGCAGCGTTTTAGGATCCACGTGTTTTTGGCTACTTCTAAGATCCACATGAAGTACAAATTAAAGAAAGCCGAAGATGAGATCTTGCGTCTTGCGGTTGAGTCTGTGAAGTATGCGCGCAAGTTTTGTCCGGATATCGAGTTTTCTCCCGAGGATGCTTCTCGTACAGAAAAAGAATTTCTTTTTAGGGTAGTAGAAGAGGTGATCAAGGCAGGGGCCTCTACCGTAAATATTCCCGATACCGTAGGCTATACTTATCCGCAGGAATATGGATCGCTGATCCGCTCGATCAAAGAAAATGTTCAGAATATAAATAAAGCCGTGATCTCCGTGCATTGCCATAATGATCTGGGTTTAGCCGTTGCTAATTCTCTGGAGGCTGTAAACAACGGCGCGCGCCAAGTCGAATGTACTATTAACGGGGTAGGAGAACGCGCGGGAAACGCCTCTATGGAAGAGATAGTCATGGCTATCAATACAAGAAAAGATATTTTCCCGGGCGTTAAAACAGGCATTAATAAAAAGCAGATTTATAAGACTAGTCGGCTAGTCAGTAAATTGACCGGTTTTGTGATCGCCCCTAATAAAGCCATCGTCGGTTATAATGCCTTCAGGCACGAGTCAGGCATCCATCAGGACGGGGTCTTGAAGGAGCGCTCTACTTATGAGATCATTAAGCCCGAAGATGTCGGTTTTTACGGCATAGGCCTGGTCCTGGGCAAACATTCCGGAAGGCACGCGCTTACCGAGCGTTTAAAAACCCTGGGTTTCCATCTCGAAGAAAAACAGATGGGAAAAGCGTTTGCGCGTTTTAAGGAATTAGCTGATAAGAAGAAAGAGATCTTTGACGATGATTTAGTCGCGATAGTCGAGGATGAGATCGCGACAGTCAAGCCTTTATGGCAGCTGAATAGTTTTGAAGTCGCTTCAGGAACAGGTGTTTCGCCTCAGGCTACGGTAAGGCTTAAAAATAAAGGCAAGATCCTCACCGGTGTATCCAGCGGCGATGGGCCGGTGGATGCGTGTTTTAAGGCGGCTGATAAGGTCATCGGCCTTAAGGGAGAGCTGCTTGATTTTCGCCTGGAAGCCGTGACTAGGGGCAAGGATGCTATGGGAGAAGCTAGTTTAAGGATCAAGATAAAGGAAAGAATAGTCTTTGGAAGAGGTTCAAGCACGGATATTATCGAAGCCGCCCTTTTGGCCTATCTAAACGGGGTGAATAAATATGCGTTTTAAGAGATTCTTCTTGCCTAAGATTTTTTTAGTCCTTGGGTTTGTCATATTGGCCCTCCTTTATAATTATCGCTTCAAGATCGAGAACTTCTGGCTGTTTAATATGAAAAAGGCCCAGATCTATAAGGATAATTTCTTTTATGAGTCGGGAGAAAAGATGGAGCGAAAGCAGCCCCTGGCCCTTACAAAGAAGGAGGCTATGCTTAAGGTCTATATGGGCAGTCCTTTCAGGGGGTTTGAGCAAAAAGATTGGGATGAGTTTTGGAATATTATATACGGGGTCTTTGCAAAGGATCAACCGGAAGCAGAGGGGTTGCCTCAAAGGGTACGCCAGCTTAATTTAGAGGAGATCCAGGAGGAACTGATCTCGCTTTATCCGCAGCCATTTTCTTATTATAAGGATAGCGATTGGGACAGGCTTTTCTATTTTATTTTTAAGAAATGACCCCATCAGAAATTAGCTTTTACGGGCTAATCGGTTATCCTGTTTCTCACAGTATCTCACCGTTAATGCACAACGCGGCTTTTGCCGCTCGAGGCATTAATGCCGAATATAAACTTTTTCCCCTCCAGGAAAACGAAGTAGAGCCATTCCTAAAAGACCTAAAAAACAAAAATATCTGCGGCCTTAATGTCACTATCCCCTATAAAGAGAAGGTCGCCGCTTTTTTAAGATCGATATCAGAGGAGGCTAAACTTATTGGCGCGGTAAATACGATCAAACTCGAGGATGATGGACTTCTAGGTTTTAATACTGACGGAGAAGGTTTCTTCAGGCATTTGAGCGTAGACCTGCAATTCAATCCTCAAGGAAAGAAAATCGCTATTCTTGGGGCAGGCGGGGCATCAAGGGCAGTGAGCGTCTATTTATGCAAAGCCAATCCCGAAAGTATTTATATTTTTGATACTATCAAGCCTAAACTTGATTCATTAGCCGGACACTTAAAATCTAATTTTAAGAATACGGATATCAGGGCAGTTGATTCTATTGAGGATCTTGATATTCAGGATGCGGATCTATTAGTAAATGCCACTCCTATCGGCATGAAAGAGGCTGATCCCTGTATTGTGGATAATAAATTTATAACTGGAAAAACCCTGGTCTATGATTTAATATATAATCCCAAAGAAACAAGATTACTTAAAGCCGCGTCAGCGAAGGGGGCAAAAACCTCTAATGGGCTGGGCATGCTTTTATACCAGGGTGTGCGTGCGTTCGAGATCTGGACGGCAAAAGATGCGCCTGTTGAAGTGATGCGCAAGGCCTTATACGAAGGAGTGAAATCGCCATGATAGCAAAAATAATAGTTTTTGTTTTTGGTTCTATTTTCGGAAGTTTTCTCAATGTCTGTATCCACAGGATGCCTAAGGAGGAATCTGTGGTCTGGCCAAGCTCGCATTGTCCTCACTGCAATAAGAGGATCCCCGCGCATGACAATATTCCTTTTATAAGCTTTATCCTGCTTGGAGGAAAATGTCGTTTCTGCGGGCAAAAAATATCCTTGCGCTATCCATTAGTAGAGTTGGTCACGGCACTTTTGTTTGTGGCGCTCTTTGAGCGTTTTGGACTAAGTTACAATTTCTTCACCTTCATGGCGTTTGCCTGCGCGCTTATTATCGCTACCTTTGTCGATATCGGGCATCGTATCATCCCGGATGAGGTCTCTGTGGGCGGTATGCTGGTCGGTTTGATATTGAGCACGATCAAGGGCTTGAATTTCGCGCCTTTAGCCTTTTATTATAAGCCTATGTTGAATTCACTGATGGGTATTATCGTCGGAGGAGGCTCGATATATCTGACCGGGCTTATCTTTGACCTCGTGTATTTTAAATTGCTTAAGAGGCCGGCGATCCAGGGAGAGACTGAATCAATGGGGGGCGGAGACGTGAAACTCTTGGCAATGATCGGGGCTTTCTTAGGATGGAAGCTGGCTTTACTGACTTTTTTTGTCGCGCCGTTTTTTGGCGCAGTGATCGGGATCGCAAACCTTATTGTCAAGAAGGATCACACTATTCCTTACGGCCCATTTCTGGCATTTGCCGCTGTAATATCTTTATTCTGGGGCAATCAAATAATCCATTTCTTTCTCTTTCGTTAGGTAGAGACTATGTCAGATTCAAATGAAAAGTGGGCTAGGATCCAAAATAAAAAAAGGTCAGGCCTGCTTGTTCCTCTCTTTTCTGTTTATTCCAAAAAAAGCTTAGGTATTGGAGATTTTGAGGATTTAAAACTCCTGATTGATTGGACAGCCTCAACCGGAAATTCTATCCTCCAGCTTTTGCCGATGAATGAAATGGGAGCGGTATCCTGTCCGTATGATTCTATCAGTTCATTCGCCCTGGAGCCGGTTTATCTTTCCTTGAGATCTTTTCCCGCGACAGAGGACAAAACAATAAAAAAAGAGATCGAGGCTTTAAGGAGCCGTTTTTCTGTGGGAGGCGCCGCCCACCTGGATTACGCAATAAAGAAAGAGAAGATGCGGCTCTTATGGAAAATATATTGTCTCCAAGAGGATTTTGATAATGAAGAATTCAATAGATTTATGGAAGAGAACCATTATTGGTTGTTTAATTTCTGTCTTTTTAAGGCGCTTAAAGAATATCATCATGGCAAGGCATGGTATGATTGGGATGAGAAATTCAGGGAACGCGAGTGGACGGCTTTGGAAGAGTTTAAGAAAGAGCATGAAAAAGAAATCGTTTTTCAGATGTGGGTGCAGTGGCAGGCCTTTAAGCAGTTTAGGGATGCCAAGGCTTACGCTCAAAGTAAGAATATTTTGCTTAAAGGGGATCTGCCAATATTAGTCTCTCGGGACAGCGCTGATGTCTGGGCGCACAGAGATTTTTTTAAGCTTGAATTTGCTGCGGGTGCGCCGCCGGATATGTATTGCGCCAAGGGTCAGCGTTGGGGCATGCCCACCTATGATTGGGCCAAGATCAAAGAGAATGGATTCTGGTACCTGAAAGAGAAGCTCAAATACGCGGAGAATTTTTACGATATCTTAAGGATAGACCATGTAGTGGGATTATTTCGTATCTGGAGTATCCCTTATAATGAGCCGGCTGAAAATCAGGGCCTAAACGGATTCTTTGATCCGCGTGATGAACCCAAGTGGGGAGGGCACGGCAAGGAGATCCTTCAGGTGATATTGGACGGGACAAAGATGCTTCTATGCGCTGAAGACCTTGGGGTGATACCAAGAGTCTGCATTGATACACTGAAGGAGCTTGGTATCCCGGGCAATGATGTAGAGCGTTGGGTTAAGGATTGGGATGTGCGCCATGATTTTCTCTCTCCAGATGAATACCGTAGGCTTTCAGTAGCAATGCTTTCGACGCACGATACTACAAATTGGCCGGCGTGGTGGGAAAATGAGGCGGGCACTGTTGATGAGGGGCTTTTTATCAGGAAATGCAATGACCGCGGTATAAATTTTCATTCGGTAAAGGCCCAATTATTTGACCCCGCGTTTTCCGGGCATGGAAGGTTGCGTTGGAAGAATGAGATTAATTCCGAAGATAACCTTATCTGGATCCTTGGCAAGAGAAAAGAGGAGGTCAGGGATTTTATAGATATCTACCTTAATACTTACCTGGAAAAAGAAAAGTTGTGGCGGCAATTGGGCCTAAAAGGCGCTATGCGCGAGGCCTCGGATGCAAGGATCGTGCGCGCAGCACTCAAGATAACCCTGGATTCAAAAGCGGTATTTTGCGTAAACACAATAATAGACTGGTTGTATATTTTTGATATCTGGAAGGGGGATCCCTACCAATACAGGACAAATACTCCCGGAACGGTAAGTGAAAAAAACTGGTCGCTGGTTTTACCTGTTTCCCTCGAGGATCTACTTAAACACAAGGCCTCTGCCGAGATCAAAAAGATGGTTACTGCTTCAGGAAGATAAAATATTTCTTGACAATATTTTTTTTTCTACTATACTCTACTATGTTAATAGACATTATAGGAGAAACATGCGTATAACATATAAAGGCGATTACGCCTTAAAGATAATATTGGATCTAGCCAGGCATTTCAGTAACACCCCCGTCAACATCCGGGATATTGCCAAAAGGGCGGATATCCCCGTAAAATTTTCAGAGCAGATCCTGCTTGAATTAAAGAGGGGTGGATTTGTGCAAAGTAAGCGCGGTAAGATCGGAGGGTATCGTTTGTCGCGGCCTCCTTCGCAAATAAAGTTAGGAGACGTAGTAAGGTTTATTGACGGCCCCATTGAACCGATTGCCTGTCTTAGGAGAGGCTATGTGGGTTGTAATGACATCAAGGTTTGCTTTTTCAGGGGTATTTGGCAACAGGTTGCCAACAGCATTTCAAAGATAATAGACAATATAACCTTTGAAGAATTGGTTAAAAAAGCTGACAAGATTGGTTCTTCTATAACCTATCAGATTTAAGAGGAGTAATCTTATGCATAAAATAGCCGGAGATATCACGGAATTGATTGGTTCGACTCCGTTAGTAAGATTAAATAAGCTTACAAGCCGAAGCGTAGCGAGCGTTATCTGCAAATTAGAGTTTTTTAATCCCTGCTCTTCTGTAAAAGACAGGATCGGCCTTAGCATGATCGAAGAGGCAGAGAAAAACGGTAGCATAAATAAGAATACGGTTATAATCGAGCCGACCTCCGGAAATACCGGTATTGCCCTGGCTTTTGTCTGCGCGGTAAAAGGATATAAATTGATCTTGACTATGCCGGAAACAATGAGCCTTGAACGCAGGCAGCTTTTATCTGCTTTTGGCGCAAAGATCATTTTGACTCCCGGTTCCGAGGGTATGTCTGGAGCCGTTAGAAAAGCCGAGGAGCTGGTCAAAAGTGATAAGCGCTTTTTTATGCCGCAGCAGTTTAAGAATCCCGCAAATCCGGCGGTGCACCGAAGGACAACGGCCAAAGAAATATGGCTTGATACATCCGGAAAAGTTGATATATTGGTAGCCGGAGTGGGGACCGGGGGCACGATCACCGGTACGGCAGAGGCGCTTAAGAAAAATAAGCCTTCTCTTAAGGTCATAGCAGTTGAGCCTAAGGATTCTCCGGTATTATCCGGGGGGAGCCCGGGGGCGCATAAGATCCAGGGGATCGGAGCCGGTTTTGTCCCGGAAGTCGTGAACAGGAAGATTATTGATGAGATAATCCAGGTTTCCAATGATGACGCAATAAATACCTCAAGAAGGCTTGCTAAAGAAGAGGGTATTCTTGCCGGTATTTCTTCCGGCGCGGCGGTATTCGCGGCATTGGAAGTGGCAGGGCGTAAGGAGAATAAAGGGAAAATGGTGGTTGTGATCTTACCCGATACGGGCGAGCGCTATCTAAGCGCTGGCCTGTTCAATGAGCAGGAGGAAGAATGAGAGATAGAATAGAAAAGGCCTTAGAGAAGATCCGTCCTATGCTTCAGGCTGACGGAGGCAATGTTGAATTGATCGAGGTCTCGGATGATGGCGTGGTCAGGCTTAAGCTCACCGGCAGCTGCGGGTGTTGTCCTATGTCTCAGATGACCTTAAAAAACGGCATCGAAAGAATATTAAAAGAGGAAGTTCCTGAAGTCAAGGAAGTAGTTTCAATCTAAGACTGGAGACTGTGGTAATGAAAACTATTAAAGAAATAAACGAAAAGATAAAAAAAGGCGAGGCCGTTGTTGTCACCGCTGAAGAAGTGATCGACCTGGTGGCTAAAAAAGGCACAAAGAAGGCGTCCGAAGAAGTGGATGTGGTTACTACCGGTACCTTTGGCCCTATGTGTTCAAGCGGCGCCTATTTTAATATCGGCCACTCAAAACCAAGGATAAAGATTGGCGCAGGGACCTGCAAATTAAACGAAGTCCCTTGCTACACCGGTTTTGCCGCTGTGGATATTTATTTGGGCGCGACCGCGATTCCTGATGACGACCCGCGTAATAAGATCTATCCGGGTGAGTTCAAGTACGGCGGCAGCCATGTCATCCATGATCTTGTCTCCGGGAAAAATGTCCACCTTGAGGCCAGCGCTTACGGCACGGATTGTTATCCGCGCAAGAAATTGTCTACCAGTATAAATTTAAAAGATATGAATGAAGCGGTGTTGTTCAATATCCGTAATTGCTACCAGAATTACAATGTGGCAGTGAATTTATCAGATAAGCCGATTTATACCTATATGGGTATGCTTAAGCCGAATCTGGGTAATGCTAATTACTGTTCTGCGGGTCAACTCTCTCCGCTTTTAAAAGATCCTTACTATAAGACTATCGGTGTTGGGACAAAGATATTCTTAGGCGGTGGCATAGGTTATGTCGCCTGGCAAGGGACGCAGCATAATCCTACGGTAAAAAGAAAAGAGAACGGCATCCCTCAAGCCCCGGCCGGTACCCTTGCGGTCATAGGGGACTTAAAGCAGATGAAGCAGGAGTGGCTCATCGGCTGTAGTATGCTTGGTTACGGAGTGACTCTTATTGTGGGAATCGGAATCCCTATACCGGTGCTTAGCGAGGAGATCCTTAAATATACGGCAGCCAAAGATGAGGACATTTATGCCCAGGTAGTAGATTATAGCGAGGCGTATCCTCAAGTCGTCCCCGGTAGTATTTGTGAAGTGAATTACGCGCAGTTAAAATCCGGAAAGATAACGGTTAAAGGTAAGGATGTGCCTACCGGAAGCCTGTCGAGTTATTCCAAGGCGCGCGAAATCGCCGAGCAGTTAAAAAGCTGGATCGAAAAAGGAGATTTTGACCTTACTGAAGCTGTAGCGGCCTTGCCGGGGGCAGAGTCAGGATATTCTTTTAAACCCTTGAAGGAAAGCCCTTCAATTAGCCAGGAGTAATTATGGTCTCTAAGAAGAAGATAGTCTTGCATTTTCCGCCGCGATTGGTTGACCAACCCATCGTTTATAAACTGGTCAAGGATTTTGACTTGCAGTTTAATATCCTGAAGGCTTCGATCACCCCAGAAGAAGAGGGATTGATGGTCTTAGAGTTAAGCGGAAAAAAAGAGAATTACGATTCAGGGGTTCAATATTTAGAATCCTGCGGGATCAAGATCCAGCCTTTAAGCAGGGATGTGGTGCGTAATGAAGAGAAGTGCACCCATTGCGGGGCCTGTGTACCGGTCTGTCCTACGGGAGCCCTTTTTGTAGAAGAGGGTAGCCGTAAGATAATCTTTAAGAATGATAAGTGTATTGCCTGCGAGCTCTGCGTAAAGGTCTGCCCGCCGCGCGCTATGGAAGTACATTTTTAATGAGGCCACACTTTATGGAGCCCTCAGATGGGCGACATAAAGTGTATGGCCGAATTAATCCCGAGCGTACGCAGTACTTTTCGAAGAAAAGTACAAGTGATTACGCGAGGGATAAGGTCCATGAATTCAACTTACAAGTTTAAGAAACTAAAAAAGATAATCTCTGGTTATGGATCTTGTCTGATAGCTTATTCAGGGGGGGTTGACAGCACCTTTTTGTTAAAGGCTGCTTCTTTAGCCCTGCCGAAAGATAAAATCCTAGCTGTCAGCGCAAATTCAGCTACTTATCCTAAAGAGGAGCTTCTCTTCGCTAAAAGAATGGCAAAGGAGCTCGGGATAAGACATAAAATAATTCAAACTAAAGAATTAGAAAGTAGCTATTTTACTTTTAATCCGATCAACCGCTGTTATTATTGCAAGAAAGAACTTTTTAGTCAGCTAAAGAAAATCGCCAAAGAATTCAAACTAAATTTTGTTTGTGATGCCAGTAATGTTTCAGACAAATTAGACTTTCGTCCGGGAAATAGGGCAAAACAAGGACTCGGGGTCAGGTCCCCTCTTGTTGAAGCCGGGTTAAGCAAAGAGGATATCCGCAAGGCGAGCAGAAAATTAGGGCTTAAGACTTGGGACAAGCCAAGTTTGGCTTGTCTCGCCTCAAGAATTCCCTATGGCACCAAGATCACGCCTAAACTTCTTGACCGCATTAATCAGGCAGAGGTTTATCTAAGGCAAATTGGTTTTAATCAGGTGAGATTGCGCCATTACAACGGCTTATGCAGGATCGAAGTATTAAAGGATGATTTACCGCGTTTATTAAAAAAGCGCAATCAGGTAATCGACAAACTAAAAAGATTAGGTTATAATTATATAACTTTGGATTTGGAGGGATATCGCACGGGAAGCATGAATGAGGTGAAAAATGAATAGAGTGTATTTAGATTATGCCGCCACTGCCCCTACTGACCCGGAAGTGACAAAGGCGATGGAGCCGTATTTGTTCGAGAAATTCGGCAATGCTTCAAGTATTCATTCTTTCGGCCAGGAAGCCAAGAAAGGCATTGAGGACGCGCGCCAGATGCTTGCCGAGTTTATCGGCGCCAGGCCAGAAGAAATCATCTTTACTTCCGGAGGCACGGAGGCTGATAATCAGGCTATTAAAGGAGTTGCGTTTGCGATGCAAGATAAGGGTGACCATATTGTTACTACTGCAATTGAGCATCATGCCGTGACCGAGCCATGCAAATTTTTAGAGAAACATGGTTTTAAGACTACTTTTGTCGGGGTTGATAAAGATGGATTAGTTTCTCCTGACGAGATCAAAAAGGCGATCACTGATAAAACGATTTTGATCTCTGTGATGCATGCCAATAACGAGATCGGCACGATACAGCCGGTCTCTGAAATCGGCTCGATCGCAAAAGAAAAAGGCATTTGTTTTCATACTGACGCTGTGCAGACAGTCGGACATATTCCTGTAAATGTAAATGAGCTTAATGCCGATCTGTTATCTTTATCGGCGCACAAATTCTACGGCCCAAAAGGAGTAGGCGCGTTGTATGTTCGTAAAGGCACACGCATTGAAAGCCTTATACACGGGGGAGACCAGGAAAAGGGCAGGCGTGCCTCTACATATAATACTCCGGGTATAGTTGGATTGGGTAAGGCAGTCCAGTTATGCAAGGCGAAGATGGAAAACGAGGTAAAATTCCAGATTGTTTTACGCGATAAAATCATAAAAGAGATACTTAATAAGATCCCGGATGTCCGCTTAAACGGCCACACTACTAAACGCCTTCCTAATAACGCGAATGTCTCCATCAAATTTATTGAGGGAGAATCCATGCTTTTGAGCCTGGATATGCTGGGTATTGCCTGTTCTACCGGCTCTGCCTGCACATCTACATCTTTAGAACCTTCGCACGTATTGCTTGCGATAGGCCTGCCCCATGAGATTGCCCATGGTTCTCTTCGGGTCACTTTGGGTAGATGGACAAAAGAGGAGGAAGTGGATTATTTTCTTGAAAACCTGCCAAAAGTTGTCCAACGCCTTCGAGCGATGTCACCTCTTTACGAGAAGAAATAATGCTGCAGGAAAAAATAGTAGATTTCCTTAAGAAAAATGAGGATTATGTTTCCGGCGAGGAGATCAGCGAGCGCCTGAAAATCAGCCGCCAGGCCCTATGGAAGCATATCCAGGAGCTTAAGGAATCCGGTTATGATATAATTGCGGTTCCTCATCTGGGGTATAAGCTAAATTCTCTTCCCGACAGGCTGTTTGAATACGAGGTCTCGCGCGGATTAAATACGCAGATAATCGGTAAAAAGATCTATTATTTTGAAAGTATCGCTTCTACCATGGAGCAGGCCATGGAGCTGGGTTTAAAGGGCGCTCCTGAAGGGGCTATTGTATTAGCTGAACTTCAGACGAGGGGAAAGGGCCGGCTTGGAAGGTCATGGTTTTCTCCGAAGCATAAGGGGATCTATTTATCACTTATCTTAAGGCCAAAGATCCTGCCCTCACAGGCTTCTGTATTGACGCTCTTGGCAGCGGTAAGCGTTTGCGAAGCGATAAAGAACGCAACTGGACTTGAAATTCAGATAAAATGGCCGAATGATATCCTGATAAACAATAAGAAGCTTGGAGGGATATTGACTGAATTAAGCGCTGAGATGGATAGGGTCAGTTTCTTAGTCATCGGCATCGGCTTAAATGTCAATAACGAGAAAAAATCCCTGATTTCCGGAGCGACTTCAATAAAAGAAATAAGAAAGGAAAATTCCAGCCGCGTTGTTTTGCTCCAGGAGCTGTTGCGTAAGATAGAAGATAATTATCTTCTGTTCCAAAAGAAGGGCGCACATCCGATAATCGAGAAATGGCGTGAACACGGTATAACTATAGGCAAGAGGGTGAAGGTCTATTGCCAGAAAGAGCATATAGAGGGGGAGGCGGTAGATATCGATAATGACGGCGGGCTCCTGGTGAGAAAGGATTCAGGCGTAACGGAAAAAGTAATGGCAGGGGACGTAATGCACTGCAGGTAACAGTCAACCAGCATAGTTATTTCAGTTGACAATAAACCCGGTAGCCTTATAATAAGCACCGGGATTTTTGTTTTCTATCCCCTTAAATGCCTCTGCCTATATTTCTCGCTCAGATCTATTTTGCCCCTCCGAAAGTCTTTGTCCAGGGGCACGCCAATGATCTTTCGTGAGCTCGGCGGCTGCGGAACTCGCCCCTCGGCCCCTGCCTCGGGGCTCAAACATCCTCGCCGTCCTTGACACTATTTGTGTCAAGGATACCCTCGCTCACTCAAGCTCATTGGTGCCTCGACTGCGCTCGGCACCAACCCTGAGAGTAATCGAAGGGTTGGCTAAAATAGATATTCGCTCGAAATACAGACAGAGGCATTTAAGGAACAGCTATTAAAGACTTTATGTTTTTGCTTAAGGCACATTAGAAATTTTTTGCCATCGTCAGTGTTAGAAATAGGTCTGCGAGGGATTATGGCGAGTGAAGGTCCCCAGTGTTGGGAGAGGCTATCCGAGAACGAGCCATAAACCGAAGCAGACGGCAAAAATTTCTTGTGCCGAAAGCAAAGACATAAAGCCTTAGAAAGATATGCGTAGATTATTACCGTTTATTTTGTTTCTATTAATGTCCGGCTTATCTGTTGCTTCGGAGCCGCTGGAGCTGGATAGAATCGTGGTGACGCCAGAAGGGGATTATTCGCTTGGCGTGGTCACACAGGGCCAGATCGAGCGCGAGAATTCTCTGGTTGATGCTTTGAGCGATAGCGGCGGGGTGGATCTGCGCCAGCGCGGGCCCATCGGCGTCCAGCAGGATCTATCTTTGCGCGGTTCTACTTATGAGCAG
>JAHJJA010000017.1 GCA_018822885.1 Candidatus Omnitrophota bacterium | reverse complement strand
GGGTGATATTTCCGATTCAAAAAAACTTCAGGAAGCGATCATCAAACATAATTGCGGTTATGTCATGAACTTCGCTGCCTCAATCGAGGTCGGTGAGTCCAGGACCAATCCTGCCAAGTATTTCTATAACAACACCGTTAATACAATTAATCTTATTCAGGTAGCCGCGGAAACAGGCATAAGATATTTTATTCATTCTTCCACTGCCGCTGTATATGGCGAGCCGGAAAGCGTCCCTATCGACGAAACTGCCCCTTTAAACGCAAATAATGCCTATGGGGAGTCTAAGCTTCTGATCGAGCGCTCTATGGAATGTTATGAGGAAAAATATGGGATGCATTTTGTGCGTTTCAGGTATTTTAATGTCGCCGGAGCTTCTCTCGACGGCAGTTGCGGAGAATTCCACAGGCCAAAAGAATCGCATATTATTCCCAGGCTTATTTTTATTACTTACGGCTGGCTTACTAAATTCAAGATAACGGCGTTCCAGGTAGAGGATGAAAAGCAGAAGGCCCTATATGAGGGTAATAGCGAGATTCAGGACACGACTCCCATTAGAGACTATATCAATGTTTTGGATCTGGCAGATCTTCATGAGTTAGGTTGCGTTTACTTGAGCAATGGCGGCGCAAGCGGGGCATTCAACGCCGGCACAGGCGAGGGCAGCTCCCTAAAGCAAGTAGCTGATGCTGTGCGTAAATTTAGCGGCAAACAGCTGCCTGTGGCCATCCAGCCAAGCGGAAGAGAAGGAGAGCCGACTCGGCTAATCGCCTCTTCTAACAAGGCAAAAGAATTCTTGGGCTGGTCGCCTTCAAGGACGCTCAATGATTCTGTGGAATCTCTGGTCAAATGGTACAATTCACCGCTCTTTAAATCTATGCAGGCTAACAAAAATGAGCCGCCGGTTGATGAAGACGTGAAGAAAAGGGCAGATTTTGCGATGTCGGTGATCAAGGCTTTGGCTGCAAACAAGGTTGTTTCAGAGGATTTCAAATTTGAACTGCTCTATAGAATGTTGGTTGATACTGTTGAGGCGGCTATATTAAGGAAAGACGCGCAAAAAGGCACGGAATTGTTCACTTTAAGCAATAGGTTAGTCAATATGTCCAGGTGCATCTTTACCGAATGCGCCGCTATCAGCGCGGCAGAAGGAAATAATGAGATCCGCCGGACCAGCTCTTTAATCAGGGAAAGAGTCAGGGGTAATAATGAGATAGTATCACTGGTCAAAAGTATTATCGCGCTTACCGAAGCAGTTGAGGAAAAAGTTATTTACGCCGCCCTTATCTCTAATCTGGATTTAGCCGTTGATTTTGTCTCCGGGGTAGTGCTTCTTAAGAAGCCGGGTGATTTTAATAAAGCCCAGGCCTCTTGGTCAGTTCCGGTTTTAAACCGGGAAATGTTGGCAACAAGGCGCGGCCGTTCCATTCAGAAGATGTGGGGTAATTTTATCCGGGCGGTATTTTCAGGCATGGGGTTTGATGCGCTAATTTTTACGGTGAAGGTAGCGGACTTAATAAGCAATATAGAGGCGATCGAATCTTACAGAGGCATATATTATCACGCGGATACGCCGGTGTTTTTCGTAGTCGAGCGCGACGGAAAATACGAGGATAACTTTAGCGGCGTAGTGAATATTGCCAAGCATTTACCTGAGCGGATGAAAGAATCAGGGTTGGATTATGAAAACTTTAGAGGATTGTTGGTGCATCTTGCCGGACAGGGCAAGCGCAATAAGCCCTTGACTAATACAGAGGGCCGCGGCAAGAAACATTTTATGAGTCGCGCTTCAGGTGATGAATATCTTGCCCGTACCCTGATTGAGAGTTATCAGCTTTTTGATGAGCATACTCCGGGGATCATCGAAAGAAATAATGACCAGATCCTTTGCGTAGATAACGAAGATCTTTTTAGCGGCAGGCATGCATATATTACTGCTGGAGATAGGACTTTACCAGGCGACTTTGATCTGAATAACGCCGCTTTATGGGTGGCTGATGGCGGAGAAGTGAGGCGTGGCCTTGAGAAACCGGTTGTGCCCTTCGACCAGACTAAAGAAAAATTTTTAAGAGGGTATTCAGACAGCCAGGGTAGAGTGGCGGCCAGCTGGTCAGTGATTTTGCACCGGCCGGCATCTTTGAAGGCCTTAAGAGAGTTTGCGACTCGCTTATCGGAATCCGGAGAGCCTTTGCATGAGAAATATGCCTTAAAGGTCAACTCTCATATTGTAACCGCTGCAACGCAAACAGCTGATAAGTGGGCAGAGTTAAAGGAGGTTTACGATCGCTCTAACCGGATACCAATGCAAGACTGGCAGAAGATCCGCAAGGCTGCATGTCAATTTATAAATTCTATCGACGGTATCGGTTTTGCTGACCTTGGCCTGGAACGGATTGTCATTGATACAGGAGTCAATAAGGATTATGCGGCTTACTTCCAGGCTGTGCTTACGGATAAGTATCTGCAGGCTTTAGACGGAGTGAAGGCTGATGCCAACAATAATATCATTATCAATTGTTCGCCGGAAGTTGAAAGGGAGCTTTCAGCGCGCCATAATGTCTATGCCCGTAATGTCAAAGTAAAAAAACCGCATATCGCCTACAGGTCAGTTGTAGTTAATGTCGAGGCGGATTCTATCTGGGTCGCTACCGAAAGCATGATGGCTGATGTTTTAGAGGAGACAGCGGAAACGGTAAGGGCCGAAAAAGGCCAGATCGTCACCGATCTTTTTACGCAAGGTAACAGAAAGGTGCGCATTGTTTATTCTTTGACCCGTAATCCCGAGGGTAAGCCCGGAAAAGAAGCGGATGCCGCAGGCCATACCTATACCGAAGCTGAATACGAAAGAAGACAGTTTGGGGACCAGGAAATATCTTTCGCTCAGATGAACGAAGCGCAGGATGTCCGTGCGACCTTAGGATTTCAGAAAGGCTGCTCTGTGGCTGTTAATTCTTCCAGCGCCCATCAGGGGAAACCTGATCCAGCTAAGCCGCGCGAAGGCTTTACTCCCGAAGATGTAGTCGCTGAGGCTACGGAAATCATTTCTTCCGGCAAGATAAATTCGTTTGAGGCCTGGGGCCTGGATCATCCGGTAGTCAAAGAAGCCTTACGCTACTATGAGGCTACTAGTCAGAATGATAAGGCTGATCGCCTGCGAGATATCATTAAGGCCGGACATCTTCGTGCCGGCCCATTAACTACCGCCTTTGGCGCAAACGTCCTCGGTTACATCCTCATCGCCACCAATGAAAATCCCGATCCCGCCGCAGTAGTTATCCATGAAAATAATGATCAAACGCATGATAAGAATGAAGAAGCGGAAAGACGCCTTATTGAATTTATGGCCAGGGCTAATTTTGAAACTTCATTCTCGTTTATCGGCAAACATACTTTTGAGAAACACTGGCGGGTTAACCAACATATTATTGCCGCCTTGGAAGAAGGCAAAGGTTATCTTTTGAAGGGCGCTGCCGCCGGATGGAAGAACGGAAAAGAGGAAGCCAAAAATAGGATGGCTTATCTTATTGGCCTAATTGACCCGGATTATTCAGTTGATCTTGCGGCTGGCCTCG
>JAHJJA010000016.1 GCA_018822885.1 Candidatus Omnitrophota bacterium | reverse complement strand
AAATTCTTGCCTTGCTTACCAGAAGCGCGGTCTCTAACAGCTGCTGGGCATTCACCGTTTTCTTTTTTACGCTTTGCGGGCCCTTTACCATGTTTAGCGTGGTATCAATTATCTTCTTTAATTCCATCCCTATTTCACGTGCGGAATTAAGATTAGTGTTTGCCCTTTCCGGCAAAGGCTGGGCATCCAATGCAAACTCAATATAATTTATGACCCCGGTCACCGGCCCGGCAAGTACATGCGCCAGATTAGCCCAAGTCTCACCGATAGCGGCGAACTCTCGTTGTTTATTTGACTCATGCTCTGCAGTGACATCCCAAAACATACAAAGGATCCCACTCACATTACCTTCTTTGTTCTTCACAGGGACCTTGACCACCTGCACGGAGATTATTTTTCCTTTTGAAAAATTATGCTCGGTTTTTAATAGATTATTCCCGGTATCCATCACCCTGCGGTCGTCTTCTCTATAGAGCTTAGCCAAATTAACCGGATACACTTCTTCATCGGTCCTGCCCCGGATATTTTCCGGGCTTATATCCGGGATAATGCCGCGCAGGGTGTCACAGAAAGCCTTATTGCAATAGATAAAACGTGAATTCCTGTCCTTTAATACCACCGCGACGTCTTTAAAGTTCTCGAAGATCGCATTAAATACCATCTGCATCGCCTCTGCCCTTATGGGCATTTGAATCGATGACTTCTGTTTTATATATTTGAAATAAATGAACGCGCTGAAAAATACAATCGTCGCAATCCAAAGAATAAATAGTGCCGTGCTTGTGTTCGAAAGCTCGGCATTGCCAAAAAGGGAAGAAAAATCCTGCGTTGCCAGGAAAAATGGGGCAAAACACTGCGAAGACTTCCAGGCATCTAACGCATCATCGCCTTCAGCCAGGGGGACGACATCCGGCCTGCTTGCTTCTAATAACATCTGCGCCATTTTATTAAAATCATTGGCTACCCCCTGCTTCTGCTGCACTATAGTCACCCCGCATAAACGCTCCAGGTCGCTATCGCTGATTTTCTCCACTTCTTGAGAGAAAACCAAAGTCCTGGCCGCTTTATTGACATCAGTTACAAAACGATTTACCTCAATCGGCCCGATGCCGGTCTTAGGGAGCTCCCAGTCAAGGATCAGCAGGTCAAAACCTTCTTCGCAATGGTCAATAGCGACCTTAGCCAGGACTCCGCTGTATGCAACCGCGATATTAGCCGACGGGAATACCCGCTTGGCTGTCTCGTGCAGCCTCTCCGCGGTAGATTGCGCGTCTTCAACGATAAGGACATTGCGCACCTGGCGGTTCTGTTCAAAAGAACGGTCCCCTTTGATCTTTTCGCTTAACTGCAGGAAGTGCTTGGCGACGGAGCTATGCACCTGATTATTCTTTTGCAAGTAACCCATGACATCAAGAGAGACTTTAAAAGAAACCTTATAACAGTCCGGAGCAGGGGCATCAGGAATATTCATCCATTCAACAAGCGGCATATCAAAAGAATCCTTAGCAGTAACAGGCCACACAGGAAGGCTGAAGAAATCAGTCTTATCGGTTATTACAAACGGCTCCTTGACACAGGCCAGCTTGCCATCCTTAAGGATAAGATAACCTCTATCGGTTTTGAGCCTGCCCTGCTCATCAAGCAGTTTATGTTCATTCAGCCATTCCATAAGAGGGCGTTTAAACATAGTGGCCTTAGCCATCGACGCCTTTACATCATCGGTAACATGGGTATAAAAAATAACGGCTCTTACCATATATTCGGAGGCAACGTTGCCCAGCCTGACAAAAACCTGCCCAAGGACCGAATCATCTTTGACCCTGACAACGCCTTTAGGCACACAGATAAGATTGCCTTCTCCGATAGAGCTTCCCCCGAGGATCTCGGAACCGTAGATGATCGATTTTTCTATTCTCTCCACTTCTCCATGTATATAACTTGAGATGATCACGGCATCTGCGGAAATATCAGCTTCAGTATCAATATGAGAATTAGAAATACGGCGGAAACCATAGATCAAATGCAAGAGCGCTCTTTT
>JAHJJA010000015.1 GCA_018822885.1 Candidatus Omnitrophota bacterium | reverse complement strand
TTCGGTATTTTGTTCACCGGATACAAAACATTTCCCGGGTCGATCCTCTCCGGAGAGAAACAAAGATAAAAATCTTCGTTGTGTTTAAGCTCGCCGCGCTCTAATAAAGGCAAAATCACCTCTTCGGTTGTACCGGGATAAGTCGTGCTTTCGAGAATCACCAGAGTGCCCTTTCTTATATTCCTCTCGATTTGCCTGACTGCCTGTTTAATATAGGTAATATTGGGAAGGTATTTTCTTTTAAGCGGCGTAGGCACGCAAATGATCACGCAATCCGCGTTCCTGATCGCCTTAAAATCAGGTGTGGCGCTAAATTTCCCTGAATCTAAAATACGCCTCAATTCCTTTGTCGGGACATCGCTGATATAGGACTCTTTTCGTTTGATATGCTCGATCCGGTCCTTATCGATCTCTACCCCTATTACTTCAATACCGCTTTTTGCAAACTCTATCGCAAGCGGCAAACCTACATAACCTAAGCCGATCACGGCAATCTTGATTTGTTTTTTCTGGATCCTCTTCTCAAACTCCCTGACAAAATCGATCATCTTATAATTTTAGGATTTTCCCCTGCCGATGCCGACATAAGTAAAACCTATCTTCTCCAGTTTCTGCGGTTCATAGATATTGCGCCCATCCACGATCAAGGGGCGCTTCAAGAGTTTTTTCACCTTTATAAAATCCAATTCCTTAAACTCATTCCATTCCGTTATTACTAAAAGGCACTCCGCACCCTTACATGCCTCATAAGGATCTTTGCAGAAATGGACCTTATCCAATACCGCCTTGGCCTTTTCTATTGACTGCGGATCATAAACATGAATCTTTGCCCCTTCTTCCTGCAATCTCTTGATTATATCTATCGAAGGAGCGCTTCTGATATCGTCGGTATTCGGCTTAAATGAAAGGCCCAATACCGCGACAGTCTTTCCTTTAACGATCCAGAGCGACTTCTTGATCTTCTGGAAGATAAACTCTCTTTGATCTTCATTGATCTCTTTTACCGCTTTTAAGAGATTAAAATCATACCCCATTTTTTCGGAAATATTAATAAAGGCGTCCAGATCCTTGGGAAAACAAGACCCGCCATAGCCTGCTCCGGCATTCAAGAAACTAGGACCGATCCTTTTATCAAGCCCCATGCCTTGCGCGACCTCCTTTACATCAGCGCCCACTTTATCGCAGATCTTAGAGATCGCGTTGATAAAAGAGATCTTCGTAGCTAAGAAGGCGTTAGAAGAATGCTTTATTATCTCCGCGGATTTGATATTAGTGACTACGATCGGAGCATTTAGAGGTTTGTATAAACTCACCAGGAGGTCCCTTGCCTTATTTGACTCGACACCGATAACTATCCTGTCAGGATGCATAAAATCATTGATCGCCGAACCCTCTTTCAGGAACTCGGGGTTAGAGGCGACATCAAACTTAATATTGCGTTTCACATAAGTCGAGATTGTCTTCTTCACCCACTCCCCTGTCTCTACAGGAACGGTGGATTTCTCCACGATAAGGCGGTATCCGGTCATGTTCAGCGCTATATTTTGCGCGACATTTTCAATCCCGGTAAGATCGGCCTCCCCATGAGGAAGAGAGGGCGTACCGACGGCGATAAAAATAACTTCCGAATTTTTGACCGCATCTTTTATGCTAGAGCTAAAGATCAGCCTTTTTTTGCCTACATTATTCTTAATCAGCTCTGAAAGGCCGGGCTCATATATCGGTATGATCCCTTTTTTTAAAAGCGCGACCTTTGCCTCATCATTATCCACGCAAATGACTTTGTTTCCTAATTCAGCGAAACAAGCGCCAGTAACTAAACCTACATAGCCGGAACCGATAATCGAAATATTCATCTTTACCCCTTTATCTTAAGGATTTGATTGAGAACCGGAACTCGGAGAATGATAACTCTGGTTAAAACCAAACTCCAATTCAGGGAAGGCCTTTAATCTGAAGATACACCAGATGCTTGACCCTTCATTCTTTTTAGTATTCAAGGTTACGTCCATGACCCAGCAATGCAGGTCTCTTTCAACTGTATACTGCTGTTCAGCCAGGCCCCTTGCTATTTCCGAATTATTCCCCACATTATAACGATGGAAGGTCGAAAGCTTCCATTTAGGATTTAGGCGCCAGTTAAAACCGCAGGTAAAAGAGTTCGGCCCCTTTCTCGCGTAACGCTGCCCAAAGCCAAGCGACCTTTCTTTACCAAGATCAAAACTAAAATCATAGTTGATATCGGAAAAATGATTATAATTCTCATTAGAAGGATCAGTGCGATAATAAGTAGCGTCCCCTTCGATCCTTAACCAGGAGTAAGGCAGGAGCTTCCACTTGAAAAGTATATCCGAAAGATTACTACCCAGCTTAGGCCCTGTTTTAGGCTTAAAAATATAATTAGTCGACACGAAAAGATCTAATAGGTCGACGCTTGAACCATTGCGCTTGGTCTGGATCTTGTTTGAAAGGCCAAACTCCACGGAATTGTTCGGCCCCAACGCATCAACCGGATCTATCTGCTTAAGCTTATCGCTTCCGATAGTAGGTGTATGATTATAGGTGTATCCGGCAGTAGGAGTGATGATATGCCTTAAGCCGTTCAAGTCCATTCCTAAGATCTTTGCCTTTATATCCGAAAGGGTACGGTAAAATTTCGTGCTGATATCTACTCCGGAATAAAAAATAGTACGTATCGGATGCGAAGGATCGCTCTTATTCTCACCCCTGTCATAAAAAGTCTGCCTGCTTGCCACAAAGGGCGCTACCCTAAAAATCGAGGCCTTAGTAGGCAAGGTAAGCTTGTTAGTAGTGTCGAGACGAGTAGTAGTAATATCATCATTGCTGACAGGCTCTGTTATCGCCTTCTTGGTAAAGGCATCAAAATTATTTAAACTCTCAAAATAAAAAGGCGTACTCCCGATCTTCTTGCTCGGCAAGGTATATTTTACTTCCGGCAACTTATCCAGCTGATCGTACCAGTGGTTAACCCGCTTCTGGACCAACACATCCATCATAGAATAAGTAAAATTATGATGGAAAAGGGCATAAGACAGGGGTTCAGAATCCTTTTCGAATTCCCGGTAAAAATAATCCTTCAGGAAATTCCGCGTAGGTTCGATCTGCTTCCTGCGCTCATCCCCTATTTTGTAAAATTCGGTAATAAAAGTCGTCCTGGGGTCGATATCCCATTTATGGCGCCATCTGGCCAAATACCTGTCAAACCTCTTAGGAGAACCATCCGGCAACTTAGAAGGAGCCTCATTAGTATAATAAAATTTAAAATCCCCCTTGCCAAATCCGACATCATTATAATTTACGCCAAAACCCTCTGCCAAGCCCAGCTTTTGGCGGTAATCAAGATACAATCTCGCGTTGACATTCTCGCTCAAGTTATATCTGTAGCCGGTCAACAAATAAGGGCCCCAATCCTTGGTCTTTCCCGGGCTAAACTGAAATTTTGTCTGGGCATCTTTCAGGCTACGGTTGAAATGCGGCAGATACAGCACAGGGACATTCCACAGAAATAGCTTTACTTTCTTAATCTGGACTTTATCTTTAGGAAAGATATCTATCTTTTCAGCGCCGAAACGAAAATGCGGATTATCATAACTACAAGTAGACATATACCCTTGTTCCGCGACAAATTCATTATCGTTTATCCTCTCTATCTTCTTAGCCTTGCCAAAATAGGGGTTTGACATAAAACCGGACTCAATAATTGTACCGGTCTTGGTTTCAAAATTATAGATTATCTCGGCGCCCTCAATAACCCCACCCTTTGAATCATCGAGCTTTGCATCGCCCTCGGCCTTGCCTTGTTTAGTTGTGGTATCTACCGTAAACTTCTGACAATAAAGCTTTGCGTCTTTATAATTGACTACTACGTTACCCTCCGCCGTGACTATCCTTGAATCCATGGAATACTCAACCATGTCACCGTTAACGATTATCGGTTCCCTCACTTCATCCTTAGCAAGGGCGGTTGAAATCGTACACGAAAAAATCAACCCGGCGCATAAAATAAATATATTGATTTGAGTTTTGGCTTTTTGTTTCATTTTTTCGGTATCTTCTTATAATCTTCCAGAAACCTCTGTATGCCAATATCTGTAAGCGGGTGCTTGATCAATTGATCTATAACCGCGAAGGGGACTGTGGCAATATCCGCCCCTATTAACGCGGCATCCACAACATGCACAGGATTGCGCACTGAAGCGACAATGATCTCTGTTTTAAATTTATAATTCTCGTATATAGTTTTTATTTGTCTTATCAAATCCATCCCTACCTGGCTTATGTCATCGAGCCTACCGATAAAAGGAGAAATATAATCGGCACCTGCCTTGGCAACAAGCAAGGCTTGCGAAGGCGAAAAGCAAAGCGTCACATTAGTCTTGATCCCATCGGCATTTAAAATCTTAACCGCCTTAAGGCCTTCTTTTACTAAAGGGATTTTTATCACGATGTTATTTGCGATCTTTGAAAGTTCGCGTGCTTCTTTGATCATCGCTTCGCTCTCAAGGCTAATCACTTCAGCGCTAACCGGGCCCGTGACGATAGAACAGATTTCTTTTAATAATTCAGTTGGCTCTCTATTTTCCTTAGAGATCAATGACGGATTAGTAGTCACTCCATCAATAACACCAAGGTTTACTGCTTCTTTGATCTCTTTTACATTTGCCGTATCAATAAATAATTTCATTACTAAATCCCTTCCTTCACTAAAATCGCGGCCCCGATCATGCCGGCATCACTTCCTAATTTTGCCTTAAATATTTTTACATGCCTTGCCTGCACGCTCATAGCCCGCTCATCAATTGTCTGTTTGATTTTATTAAATAAAAAGTTTCCGGCGTTGGCCACTCCCCCGCCTATTACTATTGCATCTAAATTAAGCAGATTTACTACGCCGGTCAACGCGATCCCAAGGCGCCTGCCGAAATCATCCCAAATCTTTACGGCAAGCTTATTTTTCCTAAGCGCCAAAACACTCAACTCTTCCAAGGTTATATTACGCCCAAATGCCTTTCTAGCCTGTTCTAAAATCCTATTATTACCAACATAGGCCTCAAGGCAAGCTTCTCCTCCGCAATTACAGCGGACGCCAACCTCATTTATCGGAACATGACCGATTTCACCAGAAGCGTAAGCTGAACCCCTGTAAAGGCTTCCGTTAATTATTAACCCTCCTCCTACACCAGTGCCGAGCGTAATGCAGATAGCATTCTTGCACTCCTTTGCCGCCCCTAATCTAAACTCTGCCAGGCTCATCAAATTCGCGTCATTGTCTAAGGAAACGGGAATCTTAAGTTTAGCTTGAAGAATCTTTCTTAATCCTACCTCTTTCCAACCGGGGATATTGGGGAAAAAATGGACGATTCCGTCTTTACTATTAATGGGCCCGGGCAAACCTAAACCAACCCCCAAGATATCATTTCTTGATAAATTACTAGCGGCAAGAATAACAATAATCGAATCACAAATTGCGGTAATCAAGGCCTCTTTTTTCTTAAAGCATTTTGTGCTCAAGAATTGCTTTGACTTGATCTTGTAATTCGTATTTAAAAGGGCGATCTTCAAATTAGTCCCGCCCAAATCTATTCCGATTATATACTTAGTTTTCATTTCGGTTATTTTATATTAAAAACGCGCAATTTGCAAGAAATAAAAGCGAAAACAAAAGGACGTTTCTATTTTTCTTGCCAGCTTTCGAAAAATTGAAACGTCCCTTTTTTTTAAGCAGCACAGACTTTGTTTCTGCCTGTTTCTTTTGCCTGATACAGGGCCTTGTCCGCTTTTTCAATCAAGGCGCTCGTATCTTTTACGTCATTTTTGAAAGTGGATATACCTATACTTATTGTAACGCTTAGATCTTCATCGTAGACCCTAAAACGCCTAGCTTCTATAGCCTTACGGATACGTTCCGCTGCAAAATGCGCCTGTCTTCTATCAGTCTCGGCCAGGGCAAGCGAAAGCTCCTCCCCTCCGTATCTACCCATAAAATCGATCTGTCTGATGTTCTCCTTGATCACTCTGGCAACATCCCGAAGAATCGCATCTCCTACCAAATGGCCGTAATTATCATTGAACTCCTTGAAGTGATC
>JAHJJA010000168.1 GCA_018822885.1 Candidatus Omnitrophota bacterium | reverse complement strand
CCTCTCGATGAACTTAAGAAAATAATGAAGGATTTTAAGGCTGTTAAGGTTCCGGGATTACCGCGTTTCTACGGGGGGCTAGTCGGTTTTATGGGGTATGATTCGGTAAGGTTTTTTGAAGAGATCCCGGATAATAATCCCGATGACTTAAAGCTCCCGGATGCGGTATTCATACTCACCGATACGGTCCTTATTTTTGACCATATTAATCACACTATTAAGATAGTGAATAATTTGCTATTGCCTAAAGGCAGTATTTCAAAAAGCCACTTAGAGAGGCTTTATGCTGAAGCGGTGCGTAAAATAGAGGCAATAGAAAAAGATTTTAATAAAGGCGTTAGTTACCAGGAGAAGGAATACGCAGCTCCTAAGGGAAAAGTGGAATTTAACTCTAATTTTAAGAGGCGAGAGTTTGAGAATATCGTCGAGCGAGGCAAAAGACATATAAAAAAAGGCGATATCATCCAGGTAGTTTTATCTCAAAGGTTTAAGGCTAAGATCCAGAAGGAGCCGCTTGAGATTTATCGGACTTTGCGAAGCCTAAACCCTTCGCCTTATATGTATTTTTTGCAGTTAAAAGATTTTGCCATTGTAGGGGCTTCTCCTGAAATGCTTGTGCGTTGCGAGGATGGCCTGGTTGAGACCAGACCTATTGCGGGGACAAGGTGCCGCGGCAGATCTGGAAATGAAGATGACTTGTTAGCCAAGGAGCTTATTAAGGACAAAAAAGAAAGAGCGGAACACCTGATGTTGGTGGATCTGGGCAGGAATGATTTAGGCAGGGTCTGCAAGAGCGGATCGGTAAAAGTAGGTGAATTTATGTCGGTAGAGAGGTATTCTCATGTTATGCATTTAGTGAGTGAAGTAAAAGGCTGCCTTGACAAAAAAAGATATGATGTCTATGATGTATTAAAAGCAGCCTTCCCCGCTGGGACTGTTTCTGGCAGCCCCAAGATCCGGGCAATGGAGATCATTGATGAACTGGAAAACTTGAGGAGGGGTCCATACGCAGGCTGCGTAGGGTATTTTAGTTTTTCCCATAATATGGATACGTGCATTACCATCAGGACGTTGGTCATCAAGGGTGGTTATGCTTATGTGCAGGCTGGCGCGGGTATCGTAGCGGATTCCGTTGCGCAAAAGGAGTATGTAGAAACAGTAAATAAGGCAAGGGCATTGATGGAAGCAATAACAAAATGAGGAGGTAGGAAAAAATGGCAGTGCATATTCGTTTAAGAAGAATCGGCAAAAATCCTAAAGGAAAACCGCATTTTCGCCTTGCGGTTTATGATGAGCGCACCGGCCGCGACGGCAGGGTCATCGAGGAGCTGGGTTTTTATTGTCCGACAACCGGAGATCACAAGCTTAAAATGGAAAAAATCGGCGAATGGATAAAAAAGGGCGCTCAACTTTCGCCCACGGTTAAGAGTCTATTCAAAAAATCTCAAAAAGGAGCTTAAATATGCCTCAAGGACAAGCAGCTAATCCTATGTTGAACATGTTGCCTTTGGTTTTGATCTTTGTGATATTTTATTTTCTGCTCATAAGGCCGCAGAAGCAAAAAGAGAAAGAGCACCAGAAGATGATGGCCAATCTTAATAAGAACGATGATGTGGTCACTTCTGGCGGCATACACGGTACTATCGTTAACGTCAAGGATAAGACTGTGGTTTTAAGAGTGGATGAGAACGTCAAATTAGAGTTTGAAAAAAGCTGTATTGTGTTTGTGGCTAAGTCTCAGGCAGGCTCAGAAAAAGCAAGTTAGAAACCAAGGATAGCACAAGGAGTTTTTGATATGGAAAAACGCGTCATGTACAAATCAATAATGATCTTGGCAATTATTGGAATTTGCGCCTATTTTGCTTTTCCTGTAGACAAGAGAATAAACCTCGGCTTGGATTTGCAGGGTGGTATGCACCTTTTACTAAAAGTGGACACCTCGCATCTTTCCGGACAGGCAAAAGAAGATGCTACTGACCGGGCAGTGGAAGTGATCAGAAATAGGATCGATCAATTCGGAGTGAGGGAGACTTCAATTCAAAAGCAGGGCCTGGATGAGATCGTTGTCCAGCTTCCTGGAGTCAGCGACAGGCAGCGGGCGCTGGATATTATCGGCAAAACCGCTCTGTTAGAGTTTAAGATTGTTTCTAATGACGCTGAAAAACTAAAAGAGGCTTTAGCCGGAACAGTCCCTGAAGGTTTTGAATTGAAATATTCTCAGGACGACAATGAGCCTCTCCTTCTCGAGAAGCAGGCTGTGCTTACGGGGGACGCATTGACTAATGCCTCCGTTCGTTTTGACCAATCTCATTTCGGAGAGCCTATTGTCGGCTTGCAATTTAATGCGGAAGGGGCAAAGAAGTTTGGAGAGGTCACTGCTGCTAATGTCGGGCGCAGACTCGCTATTGTGCTGGACGGGAAAGTCCAATCCGCTCCGAACATCAGGGAGGCTATACCTTCCGGAGAAGCGGTGATCACAGGACGCTTCAGTTCCGATCAGGCGCAGGATCTGGCTTTGATACTAAGGGTCGGTGCTTTGCCGGCGCCAATGAATATAGAAGAGGAAAGGACCGTAGGGCCTTTACTTGGGCAGGATTCCATAAGAAAAGGTTTTAAGGCCAGTTTGATCGGATGCCTTTTGGTCTTTATTTTTATGGCGTCGTATTACCTTTTGGCCGGTTTGATCGCTGATGTGGCATTGGGCCTTAACCTTTTGATGATATTAGGCGGGCTTGGGCTTTTGCCTGTGTTGTTCCCGGGAGTATCCGCGACTTTGACCTTGCCGGGTATCGCGGGTATTGCGCTTTCCTTAGGCATGGCAGTCGATGCCAATGTGCTTATTAATGAGCGTATCAGGGAGGAACTTAACTCCGGAAGAAATCTGCGCGCGGCGATCGTTAACGGTTACTCACGCGCATTCAGCGCAATTTTTGATTCTAATGTCACGACTTTGATCGCGGCATTTTTGCTTTTTCAATTCGGCACCGGGCCGATCAGGGGTTTTGCCGTTACCCTAACAATCGGTCTTCTAGCCTCTATGTTTACGGCTATAGTAGTTACGCGCACGATCTTTGAGTTGCTCTTATCTACGGGCTTGCTAAAGAAATCCCTTCCTATGTTAAGGCTGATTAAAGAAACAAAGCTGGATTTTATCGCCAAGAGAAGGATATTCTATGCAGTCTCGATCATTGTCATAGGCTTAGGCCTGTTTACCTTCTTCAAAAAAGGCAAGGCCGCCTACGGGATTGATTTTGTCGGAGGGCAGCTTCAGGAATACAGTTTTAAAACCGCTCCTTCAATTGATAAGGTGCGTCAGGTTTTAAAAGAGATCGGCCTCGCAGATGCCTCTATACAGCAGTTTAAAGAAAATCCCCGTGTGGTTTTAATCAGGACCTCTGAAGACAAAACACAGGCTATGACGGATCAGCTTCACAAGAGTTTCCCTGATCAGGATATACAGATATTGAGGATTGAGCGCGTCGGGCCGGTAGCGGGTAAGCATCTTAAGACTAAGGCGATCAATGCGCTTGTCTGGTCGCTGGCAGGGATTCTTATTTACGTAGGGATCAGGTTCAAGCATATAAATTTTGCCATAGCCGGCGTGATCGCCCTTCTTCATGACGTGCTGGTCTCTCTTGGGTTTTTGGCTATGACTAACAGGCAAATAGACCTCTTAAGCGTGACCGCTTTTTTAACTATCGCCGGTTATTCTATTAATGATACGATTGTCATTTATGACCGCGTCAGGGAGAATGCCCGTCTTTACAGGAAATTAAGCCTTAGGGATCTGATAAATCTAAGCGTAAATCAGACGCTCGGAAGGACCCTGCTTACTTCCGCCGTGACCCTTTTAGTCGTCGCCTCATTTTTATTTTACGGCGGAGAGGTGTTAAGTAATTTCGCATTCACCTTGTTTGTCGGGTTTATCTCCGGCGTTTACTCTACGATTTATATCGCCTCGCCTTTAGTGCTTGCCTGGTCGGGTAAGCATTCTAAGTAATCCCGGGGGTAGTAAGGGGGTATATCCTATTCCTTACTACCCCTTAAGCTAAGTATGTTCAAGTCACTCAAATTATACACGGATCAAGTAATTGATTTAGAGCCAGTTTTGTCTGAACTCGTTGATTTTGGTTACAAGCGCCGGGAAAAAGTTTCGGAGGAGTCTGATTTCTCGCGCCGAGGCGGCATTATAGATGTTTTTCCTTTTGCCTTTGAGCTTCCCATCAGAATAGAATTAGATAATGACCGGATCTCTTCGATCAGGAGCTTTAATCCTGATACAGGGGAGCCGCTTTGGGAACACAAAATAGTAATCATCCTTCCCATAAAGAAAACCCGCGCCTTAAAGACTGCTGCTATAACCGAAGAGTTACCCCTTTCAAGCTTCATTGATCTAAAGATCGGCGATTATGTGGTGCATAATGATTATGGTATCGGCAGGTTTCTCGGCTTTCAGAAGATCAAAAAGCTTGATAAGCTAAGTGATCATCTTGTTATCGAGTACGATCGTCAGGAGAAGCTGTATGTGCCTGTTGAATCGATGCATCTTGTGCAGAAATATATTGCCTTTCATGTCAGAAGGCCGAAACTCTACCGTCTGGGCACAAAAGAATGGCAGAGGGCTAAGGAGAGGGCCAGGAAAGGGATCCAGAAATTAGCCTGGGAGCTTTTGAGTTTGCAGGCGATGCGCCTTTCAAGCGTGGGATTCACTTTTGCGAAAGATACAGAGTGGCAGGGTCAGTTCGAAGGAACGTTTCCTTACAAAGAAACACCGGATCAGGTAAAGGCAGCGCAGGAGGTAAAGCTGGACATGGAATCAGACAGGCCCATGGACAGGCTTTTATGTGGCGATGT
>JAHJJA010000167.1 GCA_018822885.1 Candidatus Omnitrophota bacterium | reverse complement strand
TCTTCTATCGGGATTAGTTTGCTAAGGGAATCATCGTATCGTTGCCGCAGCGCGGTGTCACGCACTGATTTTGGCATTTGATGGTCATATTGATAATCCGCCGGTATAGCTATATCCAGGACCGCTTTTCTGGTTTCTTCTAATTTCTTTAAACACGTGTCTATTTTGTCAGGATTTGATTTATAAAATGCGATAAAGTCATTTACAAGTTTTGCTTTTTGGGAGTTAGCTTGACTTATCGCGATAATATAAGTTTTATCTGTATTTTTAAATTCGGTTGCAGCCGCTTTCATTTCCTTAAGCCCGTCGGCAGCCTTTTTAAAATTAGAGGAATACTCGTCGCTGAAGATCTGTATATTATTGGCGCGCATCTTTTGTTGGGATACATCCGGCATATCAAAAAGCGGATATTCTTTATCTTTGAAATATTCTGCCAGATATGCGTAATATTTCTCAAAACTCACCCTATAGGCCTTGGCATAATCGTTAAATCTATCGATTTCACGCCTGATACTGCCTACATCCGGAAGCACTATTTGCGAACGAGCCAGTTCCATCTTCTTTTCATACTGATTTACTGTTTCTTCAAATCGATCTGAATCCTGGTTGAGCAGTTTGGCTGCTGCGCTGGGGCTGGTTTTTCGCATAAGCTGCCAGCGTTTAAAATTATTATCATAAAAGCTGCATATCTCCCCTACGCTGCTTGCCTGCCGGTAGACCTGTTCGGCCTCAGCAAAACGCTTATTGACTTCATTTGCTTGATTGACCGTGTTGTTGTAGTCAGCCAGAGCTTCTTTGTAGAGGCTGTAGGCTTTATCGGGAGAAAAATTTGTCAAGGTTTTATAATAATTACGGTTGGTTACTAAAGGTATGGCAAGCAGTTTATCAAGGTATTCTTGATAAATATTAGGGTTTCTTTGCATTAAAGCCTTGAAAAAAGTCTTACGCTCCTCTTCTGTAGCCACTTCTTTTGGGTCTGACAATGTCACAAGTGAAGCAGCTGCTCCTATTCCTGTAGATGTTCCTGGACCGGTGCCAAACATTAATTTTTCTGCGGCTTCAGATGGTTTAGCTGTTTTATAAACCACAGGTACGGCAACCGGCCTGCCGTTAGAGTCGTAAATCTTAAGCCATGGGTTTTCATTAAAGAATCCCCCGATCTCTTCAATAGAAAAGTCTGCTTTTTCTATCGGTGTATTGAGCTTATCAAAATTTATACCCTTGATCATAGCAAGGGCCTTATTCATGCTTGAAATAACATTCTTTATTTTGGTTGAGTCATAGGCTTGCGCAGTCACGTTAGAACCTCCAAAGCCCATGGAACCCGGCAGGTCTGGCGGCGCTTGTAAACGGGTCAGGTCTATGCCGGAGGAATACATCAATTCTTTATTCTCGGTTAATTCAAGGAGTTCTTTAAATTCTACCTCATAACTTTGCGTCCAGTTGATGGCTGGGCCGGCAATCCCCTTGGCTTCCTCCAGCATCTTGGTATATTTTTCCTCCAGCATCTTGTAGACTTTATTGATGTTTTGGGCGCGTCTGTCTACGTATTGCTTGTATTGCTCATTTACGTTCTTTAGGCATTCTTGCGTAGGCTTGCTTACTTGTTGTTCATAGGCTTTGGCGCGATCGTTTCGGCACTTATCTTGTTTCTTCCACCAGCGTCCGGGATCAGCCATATTTTGCTTTCGGCAATTAGCACTGGCATTACAGGCAGCGATCTCCTCGCGGAAGCGGCATTTTTCCTCCGGCCAGGATATGTTAAACGCCTTATTTAATCTTCGTGTTTCATCGTAACACGGGGTGTACATTTTTTTTGAAGTAAGATTGTAGATATTCGGCAGAGTAATCTTTTCAGCAGGCATCTGGCCGTCTAATACCGCCTGAAACATCTGCTTTTCAATCTGCTCAAGCTGTGCCAGGCCCATATTTCCCGGGTCTTCGGCTGGTTTTCAGGCTTTGCCTCCGTAGGTTTCTATAGCATCTTCAAACTCGGTATATATCTTAGCGGTAGTTTCAGGATTGATCTTGGCTAATTCCTCGCGTTTTTGCTGTAGGGGATCTACAGCTCCTTTAGGCGCTTGAGCCGAGGCAGCTTTACCCGATGAGAACCACTTGCTATTGACATATTCATTTTCCGTAAGGATCATATCATCTTTGTCCTTTTGCCACTGCTGGCGGTATCCGGCGCAGGCTTCATTCGCCGCTTTTACTGTAGCGGTAAAATCATCGCTTACCAGATACACCTGAATAGCGTCTTTGAGCACTACATCCCAGATATTTTTAATGATCTTCCCTGTTTTTACCGCCTTATCAAGTTTATTAAGGGCATTATACTGAATGGTGTTAGCGGTTTGCTTTGCGAGATTGTCAGTGCTTTTTACCAGTAACGCCGATTGGTTCGTAAAATCGGCGTTAACCGGAAGGTTGGCGATTTCTTTTTTTGTGATCTCCCAGGCAGTTTTCTGCGCGGTGGCGTAAACAACCTGCGCCTCTACCTCTATTATACCCTGCGCGGTTGTTTTGAGGAGTTTGGTGGTTGCCTCCGATTTCATTTTGTCATATGCGAATTTCTCTACGCTTTTTCCGCCGGGGTTAAAGAGTATCGAGAATGTCAGGTCATCTATAATTTGAGGAGTCAGGTTATTGCCTCCCCTTGACTTGGCTAAGTAATCTCCGATAGCGACTTGTACCATCGGTTTGATGAACTTGGCCAGGGGTTTGACCATATCACCTTTAAGCAGGTCCCACGTATAATCAATGAGATTGCCGATGTTGACATTCGCTACCATTGCCTTTACATAGCGGCCCATATAATCCTCGCCCCAGAATATAGTTGAGGCAGGAAGATTTTCTTTTTCCGCGCGGTAAACGCGGATTAAAAAGCGGATGTTTTTGCGCACCAGCTCCTGGCGCTGTTTTAATTCGTTCAGGCGCCTGATCATATCATCGCGTAGTTTATTCAAGGCGTCCGGGCTTCCTCCCTGGTTGATTACGGATTCTATCTGGTTTAATCCGGATACTATTGAGCGTGACTCTTCGCGGATGGCGTGGGCCTCATTTACCAGTTTTGAATTAAAGGATTCTACTGCCTGCCAATTATCTCCATAAATATCCTCCTGGCTTGCGCCGAAGATCCATTTGCCCGCGTCATAAACCCCTGAAACAACGCTTGCCCCGGCGGAAATCAGCGCCGATTCTTTACTCATGTCTTCAACCATCGACCACCAGCTCTTAGAGGCGCGCGCATCTTTCAAAGCTACGTTAAGCGAATTTAAAATATTGACTTCTTTTCCGACATTGCGCTGTAATTCTTGAATCCGCACGTAGAGTTCCGGAGAGGGATTTTTGGCGAATTGCGACAAGATGCTGCTTAACTCCTGCTTATGCTGGCTCATGCGTTGTTTGGTGTATTCGATCTGCGCCTTGACGGTTTCTTCTACATCTTGCGCAAAACCTGACGGAATATAACTGCTTAAAATGAAAGCTACCGCAAGAAAAACCAAACTTGTCTTATAAATGATTTTTTTCATACTCTCTCGCCCTTTTTCGGTTATTGAGTTCTTAAATTCTTAGAGCCATCGGTCTGGACTGCGTACTGAAACTGCACAGTATAGTCGTCTACCACATTTGTTATAGATGTAATCTTGACTTTGCAGTAATAGCCTTCGATTGTAACTATTAACAGCACATCCCCTTCTTGGATCATCACAAATCCTTCATCAACAATAGTCGGGGCTTCGTTTAGATTTTCAAATGTATACGTACCTGTAACTTTTTGTATTTTTGCAGAGCCGTTTGCTTCAAAGACATTATTTCCGGCGCCATGCTCGAAATGTATGTCTCCCGCATTTTTGTCATCGCTTTCGGTTCCGCTTGCAAAGGCAAAGCTTTTTGCAGTAGGTCCGGCTAAGCAATGCACTGTCCCGTTATTCACATTGATAATCTGGCTTGTCCCGCCAGGCTGCTCTGTCTCTCCTGCTCCGGGTTGTACAGGGTTTCTCTCCTGGTTAGCCACGCGTATTTCATTGACAACAGTTTGTGGAAGGCCGCTTGCCTGGGCGATCTCAGGTTGCAGTGTAGCATAGATGAGGTTACCTCTTAAGTTTTGGATCTTCATTTTTCCCTCTTCGATCACAAACATAAAGGTGGTGTTTCCTGAAGTGCGCTGTTCCTGGCCTGTATTTCTCGGAGTTTGCGTCTTATCCCATCTTGTGTCTACCGCAAAGATATTTCCTCTTTTGTCAATGCGGTTAATGTAGATGGTCAGGCGGATATTTGTAAAAAGGTCAAAATCAGTCCTGACACCCTCGTCAAGAAAGGTCTTATTGCCAAGATAATCCCTGGATACATATTGGCTGAATAAACCGAAATTCTGCGTCTCGTAAGCCTCGGCGATCTTCTTCATTGTTTCGGCTGCCAATTGGTCGTAATTAATATCTTTATAGATTATCCCGTTAATATTCGGGAATACCCTTATTTCTGCATCGCGCATATCAGTAGTTTTGATTTTTAAAAGCGGCTGATATAATTTATCAGGCATAGGCATAAAAGAATATGAGATATCCTGGGATTTGTTTATTTCTTTCCAGGTCATTCCTGCGTCTTCAGAGAAAAGGAGCTTTTCTATTTTGTCAATAGTCGACAGACGGGCGGTGATCTCGATAGCCCCCTGCTTCAGGTCCCCCCTTGTTATCACTACATCACCGAAGCGGTGTTCAAGCCGAAAGAGTTTAGTCGGGGGTTGAGAAGGTAATAATCCATGGGCCCTGTTGTAGGCGGCGGTTTTTGTCCTGCAGGGAATCCAATCGGTCCTGATTGAGCGCTAAGGCCGGATTGGATAGTAGAGATTTCGTTCATTATTCTAACAACTTCAGCGGATCCTTGCTCAAGCCCGGACGTTTTTAGATAGCTAACCATGTCATTTCTAATTTTCTCAAAATTTGCCGCGGCATTTGGGCCAGGCTGAATTTTGCCTGCCTCATCTAGAAATTTCTTTAAGCCTGCTAAGGCGGCATCCTGCGAGGCCTGGCTTACCTTAATAAGTATTTCCTGATACCCGTTTGAGCCTCCGGCAGAAGATCCTATCGTGACTTTACCGGACGTCCCGGCTACATTACCGATAGGTAAAGAATAGCTAAAGGTAGTAATGACTTTGTCGCCTCTTTCTTGAGAACTGCTCAAGTTGCCTTTAATGAAATCCGTTTTTTCCGTCGAGAAAGTTACTTCTCTGGGTTTGACTCCGCTTTCGATCTCTCCGGTTATAGAAATCGATTTATCTTTAGCGAAATCGACTTCAATCGGCTCTGCGGTAAACGGTTTTCCGTTTACCTTAACGGATTGGATCACTACCGGCATAGAAGCCTTTCTGGCCATCTCGGTTGCTATATCTTCTTTCTCTTTCAATTCCTTAAGCCTTTTACGGTAATTAACTGCAAATTGGTTATTTGATTCAATATCTATGCTGTTATTGGTTAAAGCTGTTTCCCAATTAAGAGCGTTGAGTTCGGAAAGCGTATTTGCTTTATTTAGTTGTGCTTCTTGCTCGGAGGCATTTAAAATAGTTTTTCCGTCAAACCCGACCACCTCATTCTTTTCAACAGGCTTAATCTTAGAAACAAGATCAGTAATCTCTACAACTTGTTTATGGAGTTTAGGCGAACTACTGGCAAGGGACTGCATTCTTTCCGGAGTCATTGTTTTAGAAATGCCATCCTTTAATTTATTTATTTCGTCTTTATTTAGATAGCCCTTAGCTCCTTCGTTAATATAAGAAGCTTTTAAAGGGTAGCCTGCCTTAATGTCACCTTTTATTTTTTCGAAATTCGCCAATAGAGGAAGAGAGATCAGGCTTTTTACCAGGACAATGCGGCCTTGAATAAAGCCCCTTTGACCGGCGACTTCATCCCGCGCGCTTTCATAAAGCCCCTCAAGTTTTTTAAGTGCCTCCGGAACGGTGCGCTTAAATTTTTCAAAGTTTTTTATTAACTTCTCAGCCGCTCCAATAGTTGTATCTATTCCGGCAGAAGGAGTTATTTTCCACTTGGCCAGCGCGGCATCAGCTTGACTATTGGCTTTATTTCTTCGTTCTATGTATGTTTTGAGTTCCTGGATGTAGCCGTCGAGCTTTTTTATCTGGTTTGAAACAATACTAAAGCTTAATTCTGTTTCAGTGGACACCGTTGAATCAAAATAAGCCGAGAAATCTTCAGAGAAAGCAGCCTCTCTTTGGCTTAATGCGTCATTTAGTTTTTGCAGGGTTTCGTTAAGGTTGTTTTCATCTATACCGGGTATTTTATTAAAATTAGCTTCCGGGTAAGGCAGCTTCTCGACGACCGATATCACTTTATCATTAAACTTGATCCAAGATTCCACATCGTTCAATAATGCCGGCGGCTGGGCATTGCTATAGATATCCCCTTGTTCTTGCCCGGCGATTTTGATAATGCGTTCCCAGGCGGCTATTCGTTCCCTAAGAAGCGGAACGAAAGTATAAAAGCCCTGCCCTCCAAGCACATATGACGAAGCGTCTCCTCCCCCACCCGTTAATGATCCGGCTGTGAATCCCGAGTTCGTTTCAAAATCCAGGCAAAACACATTCCAGGCCGCACTCACCTTTTCCCGGATTTTATCTACTTCTGCAAATTTTTCGTCTCTTCTTTTGTAGTAAGCCTCCTTGGCTTTTTCAAAAGCTACGTAATCTTTAGAATTAGCAAAGCCCATAAATTCTTCACTCTTCTCCCAGGGTACATCAATGCTCTGCCATTTCTTATCCAGCTCTTTAAACTTTTCAATATTGGCTTGTTTCTGCTCTTCCCACTGCTTTTTGTAAAAAGTATCGAATTCTTCGGAGAATTTATCTAACTCCAGGGAGTTAAATATTTCAGTGCCGTTTATGCCTCCCTCGCGGAAGTATTTGTCTATTTTTTCCTTAAATTCCGCCATTTTAGCATCCAAAGGATACTTATCTAACTTAAAACTCACAAAACCTTCGATGATCTTTTGGGATTGTTTAACGTATTCTTCGTAAGCCTTTTTCTCCTCGGCATCTTCTTTTTCTCCGAGCGCCTTGGCTAGAGCTGCAGCTTGCTTAAGTCCAGGCCTCAGGATATTAAGGATATCCATCACTCTATTTCCCATCAAAGCCACATTTATAACATTTGCCTGCTTGTCTTCTGTGTAATAGCCTCTTTCCTCCATAGTCATAATAGCAAACTGCGCTTCGTCCCTCACTTCTCTTGCGGCTGTCCCGACATTCTGTCTTTTTGCATCTTCCAGGCGCGCATTGAAATTCCTGGCAATCGGCTCATATTTTTCTATGAGCGCCTTGTTTGCTTTGATCATGTCATCCCATCTTTCGAAGAGATTGCCAAAAGTTTTGGCAAGATAATCCAGTTTTTCTAATTCAGCCTTTTTGGCGATGATTTCTTTGCGCAGTTTTATTTCCTCAAATTGCGCTTTTAAAAGCAAGTTGACCTCTTTAAGTAAAGCCGCCAAATAGGTCAAAATCTCGGGTTTATTCTGGTTATAAAATTCCTCTATCGTCATCGCTGTTTCAGCAGGGCCTTCATATGCCATCCCCGTATTAAAATTAAAGCGATTCTTGATGTCTTCAGTAGGAATGGATTTTCCTAATTTCTCAACCAGATAGCTATTGATAAGCCGGCGGAATTCAGCATTGCCGCTCATCAAAAACTTGTCAAATACATAATTTACATTTTCCCTGGTGTCCATGTTGATCAGTTCGCCTTTTTCCGGGCGAAGTTTTTTATCTTGGCGCAACATGATGTATAATCTTTCTATGTCGACTTCTCTGCCGGTCTGCGCTACTGCGCGATAGGATTCTGCTGTGACTTGAGCCCCGGTTAAAAGCAGGCTTATAATAGGCCCGTAGGGATAAGCGATCTTGATCACCTTAAGGGCGTCAAAAGAATTTAAGTTTAGAAGAACCTTTATTGCACTAGCAGTCATTCCGATAGAGTCGCCTTTTTCGTAGCTTGCGTAGAGATTGAAAGCGTTGGTAAATGTTGAAATAAGCCTTGATTCTGTGAGCCATCGGTCAGCTTTACCCTCTTCTAGCCCCATGCTTTTTGCGTAATTAATAAAATCACTTGAGAAGACCGAGCCTACATAAAAGGAAAGAGAGGCGCTTATTAATTTCGGGGATTTCTCGTAGGCCGTAGTCAAAGTCTCCTCTAAATCTTTATTGTAATCTGCCTTATTCCCTATATAAGCAAAAAGTGAGGTTGATTGGATAAAAAAGATAACAGCAATGATCAGAATAGCAGTTTTTTTCTGCAGGTAATTTTTCATAAATTCTCCATTTTACGATTTAATTAAAACTTCTCGAACCGCTTTTTTGATGTTTGTATTGGAAGCTTGATGTGCCGGGAAGCGCTCCAGATAAAGATGTGATGTAAACGAGTGCGTATGTGCCATCCGCAAGTTCTAAAGCATAAGTATGTCCTACTGTCGGGGTATCGGTAGTGTTGTATCCTGCGGCCGGGGCTTCGGCAACACTGTTAATGCCGGTTGCGCCCAGATCTTGAATACCATCCCCTGTTTTTACCTCAAGCCAGCCCTCCCTCCTTCTGAAATCATAGGTCGGGCCGAAATCATCAACCGTGTATACCTGATTATTTGAGAAGTTGAATTCCTGGATCCAGCCTGCCGCAGCATGCCCTAATGTTTGAGTAAGATTGAAAGAGCCGGATTCCACCTGTGATGTAGATGTCCCCCCTGCCTGCTCTGTCTCTCCGGCCCCGGGCTGCACAGGGTTTCTCTCCTGGTTAGCCACGCGTATTTCATTGACAACTGCCTGTGGAAGGCCGCTTGCCTGGGCGATTTCAGGTTGAAGTGTAGCATAGATGAGGTTACCTCTTAAGTTCTGGATCTTCATTTTACCATCTTCAAATACAAACATAAAAGTGGTGTTTCCTGAAGTACGCTGCTCTTGTCCTGTATTTCTCGGAGTCTGGGTTTTTTCCCATCTAGTCTCAGCGGCAAAGATGTTTCCTCTTTTGTCAATGCGGTTGATGTAAATAGTCAGACGTATGCCAGTGAAAAGATCGAAGTCAGTCCTGATACCTTCTTCAAGAAAAGTCTTGTTACCAAGATAGCCGGTTGAGATATACTGGCTAAATTGACTAAAGTTGGAGCCTTCATAGGCCTCGGCTATCTTTTGGATTGTTTGGGCTACGAGTTGATTGTAATCAATGTCTTTATAGATTACGCCATTGATATTATCAGGAAACACCTTTAGCTCGACATTCTCATTGTCCGTAGTCTTAATCTTCAGCAAAGGCTGGTATAGTTTATTTGGCATAGGAATAAAAGAGTAAGAGATATCCTGGGATTTGTTTAATTCCTTCCAGCTCCTTCCTCCGTCTTCTGAAAAAAGTATAGTACCGACTTGATCCATATTAGACAAACGGCAGGTTATTTCAATAGAGCCCTGCTTCAAGTCAGCCGGGGTCACGATTATATCTCCTGATGCAGCATTGAGGCTAAAGGTGTTGAGGCGGGGGTTTAATAAAGAGTAGCCGTACATACCCGCTAATCCTCCGGGAGTTGTGCGAGCGCGCTCTCTGGTTTCTTGTTCCTGGCGCTTTTTTTCTTCTTCTTGTTTGCGCAATTCTTCTTGTTTCTTGCGTTCTTGCTCCTGACGCGCCCGCTCCTGTTCTTCCCATTGGCGTTTGCGCTCAGCGTCAGATCTCTTGCCCTTTTCTTCAGTATCAGCAATAGCCTTGGTCAAATCATCAGAAAGCTTCTGCCAGTCTCCTACGATCTTTGCAAGCCTGTCATTCTGCTTCCAGATTTTATAAAGCTGTAAATAGTTCTTAGTTCTTTTTTGTATCTTCTCTAGCTGTGTGACTTTATCCGCGAACGAATAGAACTGTTCTTTCATGAGCTGATTAAACTCAGCCACAGCCTCTTTGTAATATTTTTCTGCGTAATCCACCCTTCTATTGTAATCTTTCTTTGCCTGTTCGAAATTCGCTTCATAAAGCTTGATCCTGTCCGGAGTTGTCTCAAGTTTTTCGATCGTCGGATAATAATCTTTACTCAACTTAAAGTATTGGTCGAGAGAGTTACCGATCCGGGATCTCAAGGCTTTTAATTTCGCGATAGCGCTTTGATTCTTTTCCCAGAAAGCCTTTAACTGTTTCAAGTAGTTTGCGCCTTCTGATTTATCCGGCAAAATAAACATAATAGAGCCGCCTCCTTCAAGCGGGAATATGTCCGTGGCTCTACGCTTTTCCTGGTCTAAGTTTGTTTCTACTATTTTTAAAGCAACAGGATCCTGGAAAATGCCTTCATTGACGGCAAAGTAAAAAGAGGTTAACTCGCCAAGATGCGCTAAATCCTGCGATTCTTCTACACGTTTCTTAGCTTCACTAAGCGCTTGCGAAATATCAGGTACTGGAGGCTTCTTGATTTCTGTCAGTTGTTCATCAAAAGATTTATAAGGATACCATAAACGCCTTATTTGAATATAATTACCCCGCATATCCGGAATAAACTGCCCGATAGGCGTATAAAATCCCCAGGGGGCTTGAAGCACATATTCAACCGTTTCATGTCCGGTATCTTTTCCTTCTTTGATCCTTCCGCCGACCTCTTTGGGTACCAGCAGTTCAGGCACGAGATTTTTATAAGCACTTACCACTTCTTTGGCTGTGGTGATATATTTTTCATAAAGGTCTTTTTCTTTGCGGAATAATTCTGAGATATTCCCCTGATCGCTTGTCAGATTATTCCTGACTTCTTCAAAATAACGCAGTTGTTTTGCAAAATCAGAAGGCTGTTGAATATAAATGCTGTAATCTAAGATACGCTTATAATATCCGGGGTTTCTCCAGGATTGAGGATATTTAAGTTTAGCAGTCATTTCCTGATCTAAAATAGCCTTGTTTTGATTAAATTCCAGCACAGCCTTCTCCATCTTCGCCTTTAATTCATCTAAACCTTTAGAAATAGTCTCTGTTCTCTTGGCGGCACGATCTCGAGCTTCCAGTACGACCTTTTTTTCTTCGGCTGCTAAAACCTGTAAATCCAGCGCCTGTTGTCCGCCTAAGATATATTGTGCGTTCAAATATGGCCGAACGGCATTACTCCTGGCATCCTGCAATCCCTTTAACTCTGCAAGCGCCGAATTTCGCTCCCCTTCATTTCTGGCATTTTGATATCTTGCGCTGGCAGCATTCTCCTGCGGCCGGTATTGATCATCTATCTGCTTAATAGTTTTGTTGGCTTGTTCAACCTGTTGGGCAATTTTATTGCTTACTTCCGCGATAAGATCAGCCCGGGTCTTCTGGTATTGCTTATAATCATACTCCAGTTTCTCTCTATTAAAACCGTTTGTTCCGGAATCGCTTATTTCCTGGAGAGCAAGCTCCAAAGCTCCTATTATAGTGGCCTTATCGATAGGCGTATATTTCATCGCGGCCTTAGCATCTGCAGCGATCTTTTTTGCAAGAGCCTCTTCTGCCTCTTGGATCTTCTTATTGTTTTCCTCTATCCTGTATTTGTTAACGCGCTGTTTAAAATCCTGTATTTTTGAAAGTGGCCCAAGTGCCTCTTGCTTTACTCTGGCGCCCAACTCTTCAATCTTTTTTTGCGCATCTTTTGCAGGCTTTAGTACTTCCTCTGCCTGACGCTGCAGTTCCTGCTGTTTGCGTTCCTCTTCTTTTACCTTAGTCACGATCTGCATGCGCATGCCCATAAGCGCATCTTTGATCATTTGCTTGGCCTTTCTGGGCCCTTCTTCTCCCCATGCTCCGGGATACCTGAAATTTGATGAAAGCATCTCCCACTTTTTATTCATATCCCTGTCAATGTCTCCAGGAGATTTATCATAAAGCCATTGAGCTAATCCTTTCGGGTCAGATTCATATTGATACATTGCCTGAAGCATCCCAGCGACAGATTCATCCAAAATATAGCTCATAACAGAATTTCCGAGCCCCTCTACGAGAGAAACTCCTATTTTAAAATAGCCCCATCCGGGAATATAGGCAGTGGCAAGCGAATCGTATACTTTTGCGCTTACTTCTTTAAACGCCTCAAGGGCTCCTTTTTCGCTGGCTGTCTGGTATACACCATAGGTAAATTTAACAGTATCGATTGCCGTCATAATAGCCTTAAAATTATTATCCGCCTGCTCCTGCACCCTTTTATCGAGGATCGACCAATTAAACTCCTCTCCCATGCTGACTGCATGGCGGATTTGCGGAACCGCTATATCCATAAATGCCTTTGCGCGAAAGGATTTCTTGGCATAGTCGATCGCAAGATTCTTCATGTCGTCCTGAAACTTCTCTGATATTTTTTCTTTGACCCTCTCCTCTGCTTTAGTGATGATGTAATCCACCTTTTGCTCGGGAGTCATATTTCTTACGGTTATCAGGTCTTCGGCCAGTTCAGGTATACTTCCTATAAGCCCATCGGCAGCCTTGGCAGTGATGCTTTTATTCTCCTCTTCGTCATCTCCTGCAAAAGCTCTTACGCCAAAAGATAAAGACACGATCAAGCAAAGTATAACCAAAAGATATTTCTGTCTCATTTTATACTCCTCTTATTTTATTACTAGAAAGGGCTATTGCCTTTTGCCTGAATGAGGCGCCACCTGTCTTTTATGTCTTGAAAGACAAATTCAGCCGTGCCTCGGGTGAGAGTTGTGACGCCGGACTTATTGGGAATAGTTTTTTTCTCCCAGTTAAAACTTACCGAAAGCTTTTCATCTTGAGTCATTGAAACCTGATTAATAAAATAATTAATCTCAATGATCTGTCCGGAGTAAAAGCTTGATTCGACAGAATTAATGAAACTAAATTTATCAGGCATGAAATCATCCGAGACGATCCTGGAGAAATTACCCCGGAAATAGTTTTGGTAGGAAGAAAACATTTTCGCAAGCAGGTTGTCGGCAAGCTCCCTGCTTGAAATCGGCTTTGGCCCGGAGAAAGATTGATTCCCGGCGTAGCCTTGGCAATAAATACAACCGGACAGAATAAACCCCGCTAAAATTAGCGCGGCAAATTTTTTCATAAGGATTATTAGAAGTTGCTGACGAACTTTCCTATCGCTCTTGATTCTGTGTAATCTTGGTTGCTATCCTTAAAGCAGTAAATATTGCGTTCACCACGGACAACAAAATGCGCACCCTTCTTTTTAGAAAACAGAAGGTCGAACTCAAGAAAAGTGCGTTGATTCACATAATCCGAATTTGGCCTTCCGGTGTAGTCATTCTGCATATTATAGCCAAAGCGCGAAGTCAGCTTTTCAAGCAGGCTGTATTGGCCGTTGGCAGAAAATGTGGAATTGACATCCTGCTTATCCGATAGCCCTTTAGCATTCCTCAAGCTTACTCCCGGCTCAATACTAAAATACAGCCTTCTGCCGAAGACTTCCTGTTCACGGCTGAAATTAAAACCGATCCTGTGAAAGAATTCCGTGCTGGTGTCGTATGCTTCGTCGCTGTATCCACGGTATTCATAATTAGCGCCATAATTAGTCTTTTCATCCAGGGAATCGTTAAGAGAAAAACCTGTGGTATAGGTGGCTGATTCCGCCGAGTTTATAATATCGTCGGAATTCCTTTGCAGCCAATTAAAATACGGACGTAAGGAAAAATCCTTTCTTTTATCAAAAGGCCTTAGATTAAGAGTCACGTATTTCTCATCGTTAATAGTCCTCTTGGTCAGGGTGCTTCCCGGAAGATGGTCCCAATAGTAATTCTCGAGATCG
>JAHJJA010000166.1 GCA_018822885.1 Candidatus Omnitrophota bacterium | reverse complement strand
TTATATCAAGAGATTTTCCCGCAAGCGCAAGCCCCCCTTTTATGGCAGCATCTAATTGCAGTTCAAACTTCCGGTAGCGCTTTTCCCATTGCAAATCACCGGTTGCCGCTGCCATGCGCGCGGACATTGTCAGCACCTCGTCCAAATGGAGTATTTTAGCGCTTAGTTCAGCAAAGCGGATCCTAGCGGCATGAACAGACTCATGGAAAAAGTATTCATGCATAGAATTCCACACAAGAACACCTACTAATCCCAGGGTTAAAATAACCGAGATGCAAACAAAGCCAATAACAAATTTACTCATGCCAAGATGTTGCCTTGACTCAACCTTCATACTGGCTGCCCTCATTCAGTTAAAAGCGCCTTGATATTCTCCAAAAGTACCTGCGATTCAAACGGCTTTACAATATAGGCATCGGCGCCCACGTCTTTTCCCACTTTTTTATCTGACTCTTCAGACCTGGCTGTAAATAAGATTACCGGGATATCGCGGTAATTTTCATCAAACTTAAGCATCCTGCAAACCTTATAACCGTCAATCTTAGGTAGCATCAGGTCAAGGATGATCAAATCAGGAGGTGCATCTTCGCTTCTTGCCTTATTCAAACCCTCGAGGCCGTCGGAAGCAGTGACTACATCGTAGCCGGCTGATTTCAAACGAAAAGACACGGTCTTTAAAATGTCCTCCTCATCGTCAACGACTAATATTCTCTTAGCCATATTTTTCTCCTATCCTAAAATACTTCTGCTCTCCGGCCCTTCATTAAACAACAGGTCGATCGTTGACATAAAAGGAAGAAAATCTCCGCTATTTTTCATATATTGCTGATGATAAACCGGATGTTTATAATCCTGATAAATGAGCTTTATCCCGGCCTTGGAAAACTTTTCCTCCTCCAGATATACCCTGCCGCCTGCTCCGGACAAATAAGTATCGGCATTAAGCTTATTACAGATCTCTATTATGCGCTCGGTTTTTGTCTTGGTGATCCCAAGCTTTGAATCAAAAAATAGGGACGTATTTATGGAGAGCTCCTTAAGCATAAAGTTTATTATATGCAAATTCAGGTCATTCAACTTTTCCCACTGCCTCTTGAAAGTGTCCTCAAAAAAAGGGAAAAACTTATCAAAGAATCTTGCGTGGCCGTAAAAGCTTTGCAGGCTCAACAAATGCTGTCTTCGCCAATCAAACTCATTATCAATGCCCACATCGCAGATCCTTTGACGGCCTTTGCCCTTGGAAATAACCGGCACAGTCAGCCAGATAGAGCCGTCTTTGGTGCGTATCCTGTTGCGGTTTTGATACTCCCTTGGTTTATACTGGACCTCTTCCAGAAAAACAAAACTGTCGCTATGAGCTATCTTATCAAAATAACCCAGCCACGGTATGTATTGCGGTTGATGCACAGAAACAATCATAATATTATTATACAATTATTGTAGCCAATTATAAAGTATAAAGTTAATCGCTCCCACCTCCGCCACTATCAAGACCCGGTCTTATCAAGACCCGGTCTTGACTTTCTATTCCAATGTTAAGACCGGGTCTTGCACGAAAGGGGACTGTCTTAATCGTTTCTCACAAATATAGGATTTGTGACGATGAGCGCGTTATCCGATTTAATTTCCGCCCGGTAATAGCTCATCTTTCCTTTTTCAATTGTATCTTCATAGGATATCTCAAAAGGGGCGCTTTCATTAAAAAACTCGACTATCTCGCCGTCTTTTATCAAGGCGATCGATAACGGAGTTTCATTGGCCTTAAGGAAACGCCCGGCTATTTTAATCTTTACCTTACCGCCGGTTTTTATCTTTTCACCATGAGTCTTTTCAACACCGGAAGCCTCATCCTTAAGCGTAAATTTATCAAGCACAAAATAAGGCGCGTTCCTCTTTACATACATCCTGCCGTTTTTCAAAGCAAGCAAAGCCTCTTTCTTATCCAACTCCCGGACAAGAAGCACTGTCCTCAAATCCCTTAAATAATCGCTCAAGTCCCCTTCGCGCTCGTAATCAAGTTCTCCGATAGCAAACACAGGCCTCTTTCTTAACCCCTGGCAATATTGTGTAAGTAACTCATCCCAGATCCCCTGGGGCCTGCCGATTTTTTCATACCCGGCGTGCAATATGGCGAAACCCGTATAATTTTCAGTAAGCAAAAGGTCTTCCGAAAAATCTCCAGTCTCAATATTTACCGTTCCCATGCTATCAACATTCCTTGCCTCCGGATGCGACCAGAAAGTCAAGCCCCCTTTCGCGTCAACATAATCAATAAGGTTTTGATAAGGAGTGACTCCTGCTTTTTGAGTATATTGGTCAAATTTACAATCGCGAAAAGGAAAGTTATTCAATAAAAACAGCGCTCCCAGGAGAAACAGGAGTAACCCGGCGAAAATTTTTCCCTTAGAATAAGTCTTGAGACGGATGTCGTAATAAAAATCCGGAGAGCTGATAATCTTATACAAAATAAACACCCCTGCCAATAACATAAACAGGGGCACAAACAAGCAAAGAGCGCCTTTTGCGCTGAATGGCCCTGCCAAGCCCCTTTTGTTTCCGATCACAGGAAGCATTCTATAGGAGCTCAAGGAATCAAGCCCGATCACCAGAAACTG
>JAHJJA010000165.1 GCA_018822885.1 Candidatus Omnitrophota bacterium | reverse complement strand
TCCAGGATTTTGGAACTGATGAATAAAAAACACAAAAGTATGAATAAAAATGAGATTAAAGAAATTCTGGTTATGTTAAAAAAAGTCAATGTCCATATTGGCCTTCATATTATAATTGGTTTTCCTACCGAAACTTCACTTGAGGCACAAGAGACGCTCGATTTCTTAATCGAGAATAAAGATCTTTACGATGTTGCATGGCCACAACCTTTTGTTCTCGAAGAAGGCACTCCAATTTTTAAAGATTTTAAACATTTTAGTATAATTAGAATTTACCGAGAAGATAAGAATTATGGAGAAAGACTTGGTTATTCTTACGATACAGTTTCCAGCTTGAATGATAAAGAATTAGTGTATTCTAATGCTGTCAAAACGCTTAGGGAGATTAACAAGATAGAGATTAAATTAGGCTTTTATACGTTATTTCTAAACCGATAAGCGGGGAGCACTATAAGAGCTTATAATTATTGAAACTAAAGCTGTATGGGTATTTCGGAAAGATGAGGTATAATGTTGCCGGGAGGGATAAAATAGTTGTAAAAAGAGGATAAATTAAGGTTAACAACGCTAGGGTATTTTCTATAGGTTAAGAAAAGCTAAAAAGGAGGTAGCTATGGCTAAGAAAATTATTATGTTTGTTTGTCTCGCATTGATTGTGAATACTCCATTGGTCTTTGCGGATAAAGTCTTTCTTAAGTCTGGAAAAACAATAGAAGGAAAGATTATCGAGAAGGGCGATGACTATATAACGATAGATTTTGAAGGGGTGGGATTGACTTATTGGGACGATGAAATCGATAAAGTAGAGGGCTCTCCAGGAGAAGATAATCCTGCAAATGAATATTTTACAAAAGGAATTGCTAGTCTTATGAGGAATGATTCTAACCGGGCTATCTTAGAATTTAGTAAGGCGATTGAGATTGATCCAGCTTTTGTACGGGCTTATTTAGCAAGAAGCGATATTTATTTAAAACAAAAAGATTTCCAGAGAGCTATCTTCGACTTGGATCAGGCAATTAAAATCAATCCTGGATTTGCTAGAGCATATATATTTAAGTCGATTGTTTATGCAATGCAAGATAATTTTGTTCAGGCTATTGGTGAATACAGGAAGGCGCAAGGAATCGATCCTAATTCTCCCGAAGCAGCTTTAGATTTCATTAATAGAAGAATAAAGAATAACTTGGGTTCGGAGAATTATTATATCCGGGCAGTCTTAAACTATTTACGGTCAGATTACGCAAATGCATTGCAGGATGCTCGAAAGGCAGAATCATTAGGAGATAAGATAAGCCCCGCTTTTCTTGAAGAATTGAAGAAGCATTAGTTTAAAAATGAGCTTTGTTATAGCTAATCAAAAAGCAAATATTGCTTTTTAAATGATTCTAATTCAATAAGGGAAGCCTGATCACAAATAAGTCTTGAACCAAGAAGGAAAAGGCAGCCATAATTGTGCAGGTAAAAATTACTGCAATAGCTTAGGGGAGAGATAAATTTAAATTAAAATGAAAGTTTTGCTTTCTGGGAATGAGGCAATAGCAAGCGCAGCCTATGAGAACGGTATTAAATTTGCTGCCGGTTATCCTGGCACTCCGGCTACCGAGATATTAGAAGAGATTTCTGCATATCAAGGGATTAACGCCCAGTGGTCAGTAAATGAAAAGGTTGCTTTAGATGTGGCTGTGGGTGCTTCTCTTGGCGGGCTTCGGTCGTTGGTAGCCATGAAGCATGTAGGGATGAATGTAGCGTCCGACACTTTAATGACGCTTTCCTATGTGGGAGTAAATGCCGGATTAATAATAGTTACTGTAGATGATCCGGGTATGCATAGCTCTCAGAATGAACAAGATAATCGGAATTATGCCAAATTTGCCAAAATTCCTCTTTTAGAGCCGAGCGATAGCCAAGAGGCAAAAGATTTTGTTAGAATCGCACTACACATAAGTGAGAAGTATGATGTCCCGGTTTTCATTAGGTTGACTGCTAGGATCGCCCATACAGAATCTATTGTTAAGATGTCAGGAAATGATAAAAATCTCTTTGTCAAGAAATTATCTCTTAATCCCGCTAAATATGTGATGATACCTAGCAATGCCAGGGCCAGGCGTTTATTTGTCGAGAAGAGATTAAAAAGGCTGGAACGATTTAGTGAAGAATTTTCATTTAATAGAGTGGAATGGAAAAAGGGGGAACTAGGAATTATTACTAGCGGTTTATGTTATCAATATGCAAGAGAATCATGCCCTAACGCTTCTATCTTGAAATTGAGTTTGACTTATCCGCTTCCAAATAATTTAATATTAAATTTTGCCAAAAAATTCCCTTTTATATATGTAATTGAAGAACTCGATCCATTTTTACAGGAACAGATACAAGCCATGGGCGTCAAAGTAAAGGGGAGAGAGTTGTTTCCTTTTACAGGAGAGCTCAGTGTAGACTTGATTCAGAAACATTTGCTTCGTCAGGTACCAATAAAAAGTTTCTCTTTTCCGAAGCGTACATTCTCCAGGTCGCCTTCTTTATGCGCCGGTTGTGCATATTTAGGTTTATTTTATATCCTTAAGAAGATGAAAATGATTGTTATCGGCGATATCGGTTGTTACTCGTTGTGCGCATTGCCGCCGCTATCGTCGCTTGAGACCTGCATAAGTATGGGTTCAGGATTAGGGATAGCACAAGGATTGAGGAGTGCCTTAAATAAAAAATTGAAGAAAAGGGTAGTGGGAGTTATTGGTGACTCTACCTTTATTCATTCTGGTATCCCCGCCTTAATAAATAGTATTTATAATAAGGAGATTACAACAACGATTATCTTAGACAACCAAGCAACTGCGATGACCGGCGGCCAAGATCATCCTGGCACAGGAGTAAATATAAGAAAAGAAAAAGTTCCAAAGACGAGCTTTGAAGCCTTAACAGATTCTTTGGGAATAAAGAAAACAATAATTATAGATTCGTATAATTTGCGGCAAGTTAAGAAAGTAATTCGAGAGTCGCTAAATTATAAGTATTCCTCGTTGATTATAGCTAGAAATCCCTGCGTTTTGAAAGTTCCAAAAAGATATAAGAGATCATTTCAGATTATTCCAGGCCGTTGTAGTAGTTGTAAGGAATGTTTGAAATTAGGCTGCCCGGCATTAATTTCTAAAGAGGATAAGCCATACATTGATCCCCAGATTTGCATTGGTTGTTCTTTATGCAGGCAGATCTGTCCGAGATCTGCTATAAAAGAGGCAAAATGAAAGTCCGCGGTATTAATATTTTAATAGCTGGATTAGGTGGGCAAGGAGTGCTTCTAGCGGGAGATATTATTTCAAGGGCATTACTAAATGAAGGTTATGATGTAAAGGCCTCAGCATTACGTGGTATGGCTCAGAGAGGAGGAATGATGCTTAGCCATATACGTGCAGGCAAGAAGGTTTATTCTCCTTTGATACCTAAAGGAAGAGTGGATATATTGGTAGCTTTAGAATTGGAAGAATGTATCAAACAAGTAGAGTATCTTAAGAAAGCAGGCTCGGTATTCTTTTTAGACAGGTATATGCCTGCAAGGGAAGCAAAAGGCAGAAAAATTAAAGGACCCCACAGTATTATAAAAAGTTTAAAAGAAAATTTCGGGAATAGGGCCGTGCAAATTCCTTATGATAGAGCTCTAAATAACTCAAGAAATGTAAAAACGCTTAATATGTTTATGCTAGGAGTATTATCTAGGTATCTTTTTATCAATAAGAGTTCTTGGTTTAAATCAATAAACGAAACATTTTCTCGTAATATGAGAGATGACAACCTCTCTGCTTTTTCTGCGGGCAGAAATTTATATTCAACGTTTTAGAAATAGGTCTTTAATAATCATGGCTATTAAGCAGAGTGAAAGAATTAATGTAGAACTCGGTCAATCCGGATATTATATTGCTTTAAAAAGAAAATTTATTTTATTCAATCCAGTTATGGATGATTTGCTAAACCGTATATCGCAAGGAAGATTTGAGGTTCTCGATGTTGGTATGGGGCCTGCGCTTATAACTGAGAGACTTTTAGAGGGAACAGAGAATAGATGTTCATTTGTCGGAGTAGATATAGAAGAAAAATGGTCTGGCTATGTAGCAGAACTTATTTCTAGATGGGGCAACCGGCTTAAGTTTATAATTAATGCCAGTAATAACCTGCCTTTTAGAGATGGTAGTTTTAATATGGTTGTATCTGTAAATTCACTGCACCACTTTAAATATCCTGAAGTGATGATACATGAAATGTTGCGCGTTTTAAGAGAAAGCGGGATTTGTGTGATTTATGATTACAACCCAGCCAGTTTCAAACTGAAACTCCTTCGTTACATACTTACGATTAAGGGCTATATTGTTAGAAATTCGGCATCCCGGGCTTTTCTTGATTCAATAAATTCTTCATATAGTAGCAGTTTTCTTAAAGAGATGTTTCTGGATGCAGGCATTGGTAAATACTCTATATCAAAAAAAGGAATTTTTAACATAGTTATTTTAGCTAAGTAATTTTCGCTAGAAAGAGTTGTTAATGGGCTTAAAAATATTATTAGTTGAACTGCCAATAGATTCATGGAATAGATATGCTAGGCGCTATCTGCCCAATCCCGGCACATTGGCATTAGCAACGTATCTTAAATCTAAATCCTGCGATGTAAAACTAATAGATACTTATGCCGAAGGTATTGGGTGGAAGAAGTTAGCTAAGTTTATAAGAAAGGAAGACCCGGATATAATCGGTAGCAGTAGTTATACTCCGGATATTTATGGAAGAATACTTTTAGCCAGGATTACTAAGAAGATCAATCCATCTATTGTGACTGTTTTAGGAGGTTGTCATGTAACGCTAGTTCCCGAAGAAACATTAAGATTAGCCAAGGCTATCGATTACGCTGTTTTAGGAGAAGGCGAAGAAACCTTTTTTGAGCTCGTTCAAGCTTTAGGGAATTCGGTCAGTTCTAAAGATATGGGCAATATAAGAGGCATCGCTTATTTGAATGATGATACCCTTATTAAGACCGAGCCAAGGCCTTTCATTAAGAATTTAGATAGTTTACCCATGCCCGATTATTCATTGATCCCTATGGCTAGATACACAAACTCTTATTATTTTCCTTATCCGGCTAATCAGGGTTTTTCTGCAACTTTTAGCCGGGGCTGTCCTGAGAAGTGTAATTTTTGCGCAGAGAGCGCATTTTGGCAGAGTAGCTGGAGGGGGAGGAGTGCCAAGGCCGTTGTAGAGGAGTTAAAAGTACTAAATAAAAAATACGGAAAGAGGTTTTTTTTGTTCTATGACGATAACTTTATGTTTAACCGTCAGCGTAATATAGAATTTATCGAAGAGATGCGTAAGAGTGGTTTAAAAATTGAATATAGAATTGGAGCAAGAGTAGATACATTACTCAGGGATAGGGCTTTATTAAAGGATTTGCGTAGCGTAGGCCTTACTGCACTCCAGATTGGGGTAGAAAGCTTTGACCAGGATGTTTTGAATGGTATGCATAAGAATTACAACGTTGAGAAGATGAAGGAGTTATCTCACTCCTTGAAAGAAGCAGGCATCCCCTTTCCTATGCTATTCTTTGTTATTGGAAACTACAATGACAACAGGAAGACTCTATTAGACATTACCAGAAAAAGCAAGAAGTATGGTTTTAACGCAATACAGGTTACTTCGCTTACGCCTTGGCCAGGAACACATTTCTTTGAAGAGGTGGATAACAGGGGTTTGATTCAAGTAAAGGATTATAGGTTATATGATTTTAAGAATGCGATAATGCCTACAAAATACTTGACTACCCAAAAGGTAGACTTTTGGCGCTTTTATTTGTTTTTTAAATGGTATTCTGATATAGGCGTGTTTTTAAGTAATATGAAGAATCGCTATCTAAGGCATTATCATCTGTATTCTGTAAGCATCTTGCTCTTAAATATCTTTTGCTACAGATTTATTCACTTTTTCAAAATCTGGAATTTATTTTGGTATAATAGACTAATAGATAGAATTCATAAAGAGCATGCCGAATATATAAAATTAGCGAAAAGCCAAAAGTGATTTTGAAAATGAAGCTGCGTAATTCTAAGATGTTAGATATATATACGAATAAACCCGGTGATTATTATGCAAAACAGATGTCCTCCAGAGGATTGAGAAGCCTTTGGTTTAAGAAAAGGCAGTCTATTGTTTATGGGCTTGTGAAGAAATATTGGGCTGGAGGTGTAGTTTTAGATATCGGTTGCGGTAATTGTCTTTGGCATCAAAATGGGATCCCTACACTAGGCGTAGATATAAATGAAGCCATGTTAAAATATAACAAGTTCAAGCTTAATTCATTTTCTCCTTTGTGCGCGGATATCTCAATTGGATTACCTGTCAAGAGTAATAGCGTTGATAATGCGGTAATCATGGAAGTTTTAGAGCATTTTAAGGAACCCGGGTTGATCATTAATGAAGTTTTTCGGGTTTTAAAGCCGGGTGGTAATGTTATTATTTCTGTGCCATATGGTAAGCTTCCTGGTTTGTGGAATCTTTTTTTTGCTTTACGATGTAAATATAAAGGGTTAATTGAACAAGACGCATATTATTTAAATCGCTGCGGACACGTTGTCAGTTTTAACATTAAGAATCTGCTTC
>JAHJJA010000164.1 GCA_018822885.1 Candidatus Omnitrophota bacterium | reverse complement strand
GAAAAATACGACGGCTCAGGCTACCCTTCGAGGTTAAAAAAGGGGCAGATCCCGCAGGGCGCGCGCATTATGGCGGTTGCGGACGCATTTGAAGCCATGGTTTACGGAAGGCCTTATCGCGAGAGGATGAATCCTAATGACGCGATCAGAGAGATAAAAAAGAAAAGCGGCACGCAATTCGATCCCAAAGTAGTGGACGCTTTCCTGAAGATTATAAAAAAGATCAACACTAAGTTTTATCTTAAGCACGAAGCCCCATCAGGGCAATAGACCGTATCAGGACTTAAAAACATGGAAAATGAAAATAATACACAATTAGAACTATTCAGCCAAGAGAATGAACCCGCAAGGGCAAAGAGGCAGGCCTACGGAGATAGCTTCTTTAAGCGTATACGGACTTATGAAAAGATCATACTTATCATTATCGGTTTTATCATTACGGGTATAATTTCATTCTCGCTGGGGGTGGAAAAAGGCAAGCGGCCTGTTCAGAAAACAGTAGCAGTAGCGGCATCTATAAGACCTCTTAATAACAAGGCCGTTGTTATGAAGCAGGAGCCGGTCAGAAAACCTTTGCCCCAGCCGTCGCAAACGCCGCAGCAATCTCAAATTACCACTACGGCAAATGTAGAAAAATACACCATACAGCTTGCCAGTTTTAAAACCAGGGAGTTCGCGCAAAGAGAAGCCGAGACCCTGAAGAAAAAAGGCTACACCCCGATAATCCTACCTAAGGGTGATTACATGATTTTGTGCGTAGGAAATTTTAATAACAAGGAAAGGGCATCGCCGCTTTTATCGGAATTAAAAAAACGGTATCAGGGCTGCTACATAAGGAGGTTATAACAAATGTCAATTCACCCGTCATTAGCTATATCAGAAAAAGACAAGAAACCAAGATCAGTCTTAAAGCGCAGCGAGCGCATAAGATCGATGATGGAAAAGGGGAAATGGAAAGAAGGAAGCAGTGTTTTTGGGCTGCCTAAGATCAAGACCGTAAGGATAAAGATAAAGAAAGAGAAAGCGGAAAAGGCAGTCGAGGAAACTGCTGCCGGAGCCGCACCAGCGGCAGGGGAAGCAAAAGCAGCCGCTCCAGCAAAGGGCGCTGCCTCAAAAACAGAAAAGAAGTAAAAGAGATGAATTTTACCGGACAATTAGCCTCATTTGCTATATCCTTCGGGATGCTCATAATAGCTATGACTGTGCACGAATTTGCGCACGGATTTGTAGCCTACAAGTTAGGGGACTCAACAGCCAAATATTCCGGAAGGTTGACGCTGAATCCATTAGCGCACATTGATCTGTTCTGGACAATACTATTACCGCTGTTTCTTTTTATTTCCAGCGGAGGCCACTTTGTATTCGGAGCAGCCAAACCCGTCCCGGTAAACTACTGGTCCTTAAAAAACCCCAAGAAAGACATGCTCTGGATAGGGGCAGCAGGGCCATTGTCTAATTTTGCGCTAGCGCTTGTGATCTCGATCATCATAAAATTAGTAGGCTTTCCTTATATAATAAGCCTATTACTTATGAACCTGATCATGATAAATGTAGTGCTTGGGGTATTTAACCTTATACCGATCCCCCCGCTAGACGGCTCGCGTATATTAATGGGATTACTTCCTGAAAGCCTTGCGTACCAATACACAAGGATCGAGCCCTATTCCTTTATTATTTTAATCGCTCTGATATGGATGGGGGCGCTGAATATCTTTATATGGCCCGTGGTAGGTTTAATATTAAGGCTTCTGGGTGTAGGGGGCGCTTGATATGCAGACTATACGGGTAAACCTGGGAAAACGCTCATACGACATTGTAGCCGGAAACGGGATAATAAAGTTTTTAGGGACCCACCTTAAAAGGCTTAATATAGGAAACGACGCCTACGTAATCACAAACCCCCTGATAAAGAATAAATTTGGTTCTTTACTAAGTTTGAGCCTTCAAGATTCCGGATTCAGCGTAAAGTTTAAGACTGTTCCCGATACTGAAAAAAGCAAATCCATAGAAACCGCTTTTTCTCTGATCAAAGACATCTCCCGTTACGATAAGAAAAGAAGGATATTTATTATCGCCTTAGGCGGGGGGGTGATCGGCGACTTAAGCGGTTTTATTGCCTCCGCATACAAGAGGGGGATTCCTTATATCCAGATACCAACCACTCTTCTTGCACAGGTCGATTCAAGCATCGGAGGAAAAACGGCAGTCGATTTGCCTGAAGCAAAGAATCTGGTAGGCGCATTTTATCAACCACGGCTTGTGTTCTCGGATATAGAATTACTAAAATCCTTAAGCGCACGACAGGTCCGAAGCGGGCTGGCTGAAGTGATCAAATATGCTATTATTAAAGACGCTAAGTTGTTTTATTATCTTGAGAAAAACCTAAATTCAATATTGCTCCTCAAACCAAAACCATTGACCAGGATCATCCAATGTTGCAGCAAGATCAAGGCAAAAGTGGTCGGAGAGGATGAAAGAGAAGAAAAAGGCATAAGGACAATCTTAAACTTCGGGCACACCGTAGGCCATGCCATAGAAGCTGCTTCGGGATACAAAAGCTATAACCATGGAGAGGCAATCGCGTTAGGGATGTTGGTAGCCGCAGACCTTAGTGAAGCCCTTAAGCTTATCGACAGGTGCACCGTAAACAGAATAGAAAAGCTGATCAAGTATGCCGGACTGCCCATAGAGATCAAAAAAATCACCCTGCGCAAGATCATCAGCGCGCACTATCGCGATAAGAAATTCATAGGATCAAGAAACAGATTTGTACTTATCACCGGAATAGGAAAGACCAAAATAACAGAAAATGTACCGCTTGGACTGATTCAGACGGCAATAAAAAGACGAATACATTGAAAGAAATTGACATTATAAAAGATTTGTGTTATACAATAATAAGCAGAGGAAAAGCCACGGCCTCATTCATAGTCAGGAGTATGATGCCCCAGCTTAAGGATAAAAGGCGGTTTTCCCGGACAAAATCAAGGTTATTATTACGATACCATGTAGCAGGCACTCCTGAATACAACTACGCGACTGTTGAAGATGTAAGCGAAGGGGGCCTTGGTTTCGTGAATAAGAAGTTTATCGCTCCCGAAACTCAATTATCGCTGCAGATCACCCTCGGCCTAAGGATCCTGACTCCTACGGCAAAAGCTGTTTGGTCGAGCCCTCTACCGCACTCATACAGATACAAGGTAGGATTGGAATTTATAGGGATAAACCCGTCTGATAAGCAATTGCTTTCGGATTTTATTGACATGCAAACAGGAAACACGCAATAGAAAGGAAACTTAAAAAACATGGCAGATGCAGCGCCCCAAACAGAAGTTAAACCGGTAGTTGAAAAACAAACGAATTGCCTTGCCTGCAACAAACCGATAAGAAAATTAAAACGCTATTACCGCGACGGGAAATTTTATTGCAGCAAGAAATGCTGGACGGCATTTTTAGCAAAGTCAAAAGAGGAAAAATGAGGCGAAGTAAAAAAAAGGAAAAGCGCGAACATCCGAGGATCAACCACACACTGCCTTTAAAAGTAGCCGCTAATGGTTTTGATTTTATAACCACAACGCAGAACATAAGCTGCTTAGGGGCCTACTGCCATATTAATAAGTATATCCCGCCCTTTACGAGAGTAAACCTTAAACTTACGCTTCCGATTTCCGGCGCAAGGATAAAAAAGGAATACGACGTTAATTGCAAGGGTGTTATTGTCAGGACTGAAGATGAAGGCAAGGGAGGATTTAATATCGCCATCTTCTTCAACGATATAAAAGAGAACCAGAAGAAAAAGATATCTGAATATGTGAATCAATTCTTACCGCAAGAATCCCTCAAGTTTTGCTCCTCCTGATCACAAATGGGCAAAATAGGAAAACCGGCCCCCGTAAAATTAGTCATAGGTTTCATTTATAAAGAAGAGCTTCCGCTAAAAAAATCCTCTGACATCTTAAAGAGATATTTCGGCGAAGTTGATTTTAAAAGCCAAGCCCTGGAGTTTAATCTGACCTCCTATTACAAAGAAGAGATGGGCCAAGGCCTTAAACGTAAATTTATCAGCTTCAAAAAACTTATCCTGCCGCAGTCGCTTCCTAAAATCAAGATAATCTCCAACAAAATTGAAACAAAATTTTCTATAGACAAAAGGCGCGTTATCAACATCGACCCAGGATACCTAGACCTGGCCAAGCTTATCCTCGCCACGACCAAGGATTATTGCCACCGTATATACATTAATAACGGGATATACGCTGAAGTTACACTTACCTATCAAGGAAAAAGCTTTAGGCCATGGGATTGGACATATCCGGATTATCGCACGCAAGAATATATTGGAATATTCAACAACATCAGGGAAATATATTCAAAACAAATACAATGTACCCCTCATATTTAGATGCCTACAATAACGGCACTCTCGCAAAGTCAACCGATAAAGCATTTGATCTACTTGGCTCCTGCTCAATCTGCCCTCGCAAGTGCTCCGTAAACCGCCTTGAAAACGAAATCGGATTTTGTAAAACAGGTCTTAAGCCAAGGGTGTGCAGTTACATGGCGCATCACGGAGAGGAACCGCCCATATCAGGCAGTAAAGGCTCCGGAACAATATTTTTCTCTTACTGTAACATGAGTTGCGCTTATTGCCAGAATTATGAGTTCAGCCAACAAGAAGAAGGCAGAGAGGTTGATTTTAATGAACTGGCCGGCTTCATGATAGAACTACAAAACTTAGGTTGCCACAACATAAACCTAGTCACCCCTACCCATGTCATGCCGCAGATCTTAAAAGCTCTACAAATAGCCGTATCTAAGGGTTTAAATATCCCTTTGGTTTACAATACCGGAGGTTACGAATTTCCTGAAATGATAAAATTGCTGGATGGGATCGTAGATATCTATTTGCCTGATATGCGTTATGCTGATCCCGAAACCGCGGCAAAACTCTCAATGGCAACGGATTATCCAAAATATAACCGCTCAAGCGTAAAAGAAATGCACAGGCAAGTAGGCATTGCCAAAATTAATGATAAAGATATAATCGAGAGAGGGCTGATCATTCGGCATCTAGTCCTTCCAAATAACTTATCCGGGACAGAGAAAACCATGAAGTTTATCGCCCAAGAGATCTCAAAAGATTCATTTATAAGCCTGATGAGCCAATACACGCCATACTATAAAGCGCGAGAGTTTAAAGAAATCAACCGCAGGATAACAGTAAAAGAGTATAAAGTGGCGCAAGAAATAATGGAAGAGTGCGGCTTATATAACGGATGGACCCAGGACTCCGGAGGACATGAAAGATTTGCCGGAGTGAATATTAAACCGATCATAAGAGAAGATAACTAACAGCTCCCAAAAACGCTTCTGGCAAAATCTTAAAACGCCTTCTTGATAAAGAAACGGCAGGGACTGATTGAAGAAAATAAAAAATAAAATCCTTAGGTTTTTTAGATTCCTTTATCTAAAACTTTTCAGGATTAACGACTCGCCTCAAAAAATCGCGCTTGGTTTAGGGTTAGGTGTTTTCTTAGGCATCCTTCCCGGGACAGGCCCGATTGCCTCTTTATCGCTTGCGTTTGTCTTTAGAATAAACCGGGCCAGCGCTTTGCTGGGAAGTTTATTGACTAATACCTGGTTAAGTTTTGTTACATTTATTCTCGCAATAAAAATTGGGTCTTTTATGCTTAAACTAAATTGGCAGGAGACCTATAGCCAATACAGCGAATTCTTAAAGAGTTTTCACTGGGCCGATCTATTCAAATTATCTGTTT
>JAHJJA010000163.1 GCA_018822885.1 Candidatus Omnitrophota bacterium | reverse complement strand
TCATACCTATCTTCTTTGCCAATAATAACTGAAGCCTCTGTATGGACTTGGCGGTGACATCAATACCCACGATCGCCACAACCTCTTTTTGAGAGTTATAAATCGGTGCGTAACCGGAAAGGAACATCCCCCATTTATCAATGTTGCATTTCTTGTCCACGCTAGGGACAGTAAAGGCCTTGCGCATTTCCGGAAAGCGCGAAACATCATAGCGCTCTCCGCAATAAGCTGTTATCCCTCTTTTATTCCCGGAATCTACAATAAACACCCAGATATCTTCCTTATTAGATTTGACCATAGTATAAACACTATCTATTAAGGAATCGCTTTTTCTTATTTTCTCAAGTATTGATTTGATCTCTATATAGGCGGGGGTGGCCTGGCTAGCAATCTCCGGTTTAATACTGCTATGCAGATCTCCGTTTATAAGCAGACTGGAAAGCTTGGCCATGCTTACAATTTTACTGCGCAGCTCTTCTTTTTGCTCTCCCAAAGCAGTCTTATAGATCAAATAACCGCTCGCAAACAAGACCAGAATCATAACACAGGCAAAAATAATACTAAGCTTTAGTTGAAAACCTCTTCTTATCATCCTACTCCTCGCTTTTTTCGAAAGATTTAGAATTTATTACTTACCAGATATTTAAAGGCGCCTAAAGAAGCCTTAGCGCCCTCTCCTGCGGCAATGATTATCTGTTTCTCCGGGACATCTGTAACATCCCCTGCGGCAAAGATCCCGGGGATGTTAGTTTCATTGTTACAGTTCACTTTGATCTCGCCAACCTGATTTTTCTCGACATCATGGGCAAAACCTGAATTAGGGATGAGACCTATTTCAACAAATATTCCCTCAACAGCAAGCTGGCTTTCTTTACCATCCTGTATAATCTTGACAGCGCTGACCATTTTATCTCCCAATATCGATGTTATATTAGCGCTATTCAGGACCGAGGCATTCTCTGCGTTTACTATTTTATCGCGCATCAACGGATCTCCGCCCAAGGCGGCTGTATTATTAATAATATAGACCTGCTTAGCTATTTTAATTAATTGCAAAGCCGCATCAAGAGCAGAATTACCTCCGCCGACTACGGCGACATCCTTGCCTGAAAATAACGGCCCGTCGCAGGTAGCGCAATAGGTAAGGCCCTTGTTTTTAAATTCTTTCTCCCCCGGCACACCCAGCTCCCTGGATTTCTTCCCCGAAGCAATTATTACGCTGCGCGCCTCATAAGTAGCCTTTGCGGATCTCACTGTTATGAGATCACCTGTTTTCTTTATCTCTTTGGCCTCTTCCTTCTCCTTCACGGGAATATTGTATTTACGCATGTGTTCTTCAAATTTTATGGCCAACTCCGGTCCGGTAATAAACTGATAACCGGTGTAATTTTCAATATCCCCGCTCCAGGCGGCCTGGCCGCCGATATCTCCGGTTACTACCAAGAAATTCATCTTCTTGCGCGCGGCATAAACGCTCGCGGTGATCCCTGCCGGCCCAGCTCCGATAATGATTAAATCGTACATATTAGCCACACAGTCACAAGTTACAAGTCACAAGATGCAGATCTAATTCTGGTCATTAAAACTTATGTGTTTATGCTTGAGGCACATCTAATTTTTTGCCATCGCCTTATTAGATATCGGTCTGCGAGGAGTTGCGGCGAGCGGAAGTCCCCAGTGTTGGGAAAGGAATTCTGAGAGCGAGTGCGCAAACCGAAGCAGACGGCAAAAAATTTTGTGCCGAGAGAATGAACACATAAGTTTAAATCCCTAACGCCGCCTTGATCTTATCTTTATCAAATCCCACTATAATTACGCCTTCGATATCAACAACCGGCACGCCCATCTGCCCGGATTTCTTGATCATTTCCTCGGCTTTCTCTTGATTACTGCCGACGTCAAAATCTTCAAAAATTATATTATTGTCTTTAAGAAATTGTTTTGTCCTGATGCACCACGGGCAGGTCGGAGTACTGTAAATCTTTACTGTTTTTGCCATAGATGCCTTCCTTTCTAAACTGACTGCTTCATATCAATAAGCTGTTTTAAATGACACTGCTCCTGTTCAATTAATTCATTAACGATTTTTTTGTCAAAATCCGGCACCACCTTAAGCATCCCTTCGTAGAAAACTATAGAGTCCTCTTCAAACCTGATCGCCTTCTCGATTGCCTCTGCGTCAGACTTAATCGCCCGGGCGACTTCAGTGCCTTTATCCTTTTGCGTAAAAATATGCTCGCTCGCTAAAGCGCTCATATAGGAAAAATATTCATCGGAATCCATGCCTTGCGGCTCATATTTTGTGGTCTTATCCAATATGCCTTCAAAAGCCTTGATGTGTTTCTCTTCTTCACCGGACAAAAACTCAAAAACCTCTTTTGCCTTTTGGCTCTTTGATTGAGCTGCTACCGCGTTATAAAAATCCCTACCGTTTTTTTCGATTTGAATACCGAGTTCTACGATTTCACTTCCCGCAAAGATATTACCCATATTTACCCTCCCCTTATTTCAAATGACGCGGAGTCAGATCAATGATCTCCTCCACATCCATCTCGATCATATATTCAGGCTTCGGCAAGGAAACTTCCGGATGGCGCGCATGCCCCTTTTCATCATGGATATTTTTTAAAAGCCTCTTTGTAAGCCTGCTTGTGATCTTATCCTCCCAGGCCTTTAAAAGCTGGGGCTCGATCTTGTCCCTCGGCAGGATCTTTGCCTTTCCCTTGAGGCAATAACCGGAGAATTTATGCTCATCGACGTTGGTTATACTTATAGCGGGATTTTCTTTTAGGTTTCGAAAAGTCCTTGTAAGGTATAGATCCAAAAGAAAGACCTTGCCAACGGGATCCATACTGACGATCCCTTTACATGAGCAGTTTATAGAACCGTCCTTGCCAATGCTTGAGACGATCACAAAACCCTGCCTGTCAAAAAAACCGACTACCGCTTCCGGTATCCTTATCATTTACTCCTCAACTCGGCGATCCTTGTTTCGATCAGCTTTTTATGTTTTTCCTCCTCACCCATAAGAAATTGGAAGATGTCTTTTACGGCAGAGTGTTCCAAAATAAACTTTCCGTATATGCGGATTGCCTCTTCTTCTTTGCTTAAAGCCAACTCCAAAGCCTCTATCGGCCCCATCATTAACCTCCTTGGACTTTTTTGGCAAATTCGGCCCCGAATTCATAACAACGCTTCATTTCATCCTCATCCGGGACATACTTTACCTGATAACCTTGAGCCGCCAAATCTATACCAGCCTCCTGCATAATCCCTTCAATATTCTTTACTGCTCCCCCTGCCCAGCCATAAGAGCCGAAACAAGCGGCAACTCTATTTTTCGGTTTTAAGCCTTTTAAGAATTCCAGAAATCCCGCCAATGTAGGGAGCATATCGTTATCATGAGTCGATGAGCCGAATAAAAACCCTTTAGCCTCAAGCATCTCCTTCATTACCTCTGTCCTATCAGTCTGGGTAACATCAAAAAGCTTTACGCTTACTCCGGCATCAGAGATACCATCCACAATCTTTTTTGCCATCTTTTCTGTGGAACCCCACATTGATTCATAGGCCACAACGACTTTCGGTTTAGTCTCATTTTTGGCCCACTTCAAATACTCATTTACGATCCTCATCGGATCATCGCGCCAGATAACACCGTGGCTGGGCGCGATTATCTTAATCGGTATACCCATCTTTACTACTTCATCGATTTTTTTCAATATAATAGCCCCTAACGGCCAGAGGATATTAGCATAATATTTAGCCGCCTCATCCATAAGCGCGCATTGATCTACTTCGTCATTAAAACGCTCACTCGTAGCAAGATGCTGGCCAAAGGCGTCATTAGGCATAAGCAACTCTTCTTCGGGACAATAAGTAAACATACTGTCCGGCCAGTGGATCATCGGAGCCTCGATAAAACTAAGCGTTCTTTTTCCTAAATTTAATTTATCTCCTGTCTTGACTATTTGAAAACCCCAGTTGCCGTAATAATTTTTATACAATCCTTCCTTGCATTTTTCCGTGCCGATTACCTTTGCCTTGGGGCACAATTTCATTAACTCTGGCAGAGCTCCCGAATGATCTGTCTCAACATGGTTAGCTATCACATAATCTATTTTCTCCGGGGGGATGACCGAGCTGATATTTTGGATCAATTCTTTTGCAAACGGGCCATAAGCCGTATCCACCAGCGCGATCTTATCGTCTATGATAAGATAGGAATTATAAGTTGTACCTCTTTTTGTGGTATATGTGTGGCCATGAAAAGAACGCACGTTCCAATCGATCACGCCGACCGAATAAATGTCCGGCAATAACTTTATAACTGGCATCAAAACCTCCTGCTATATTTTATTTTTGATCTTCCTAATACCCTTGGAAACTCTCTGTCACCACCTGCTCTTTAGGCAGTGCGAGCTCTTCAACAAGGATCTTTTTCATCGCCTCTACCATCGGCGGCGGACCGCAGAGAAAAAACTTACGCTCCTTAAAATCAGGGACCTCATTTCTGACGACCTGCGAATTAATCATCCCCACCCTGCATTTAAACCCGGGCTCTGCTTCGCAAAGCACATGCGCGACTCTTAATTTAGGATACGACTTCTGCATAGCGTCAAAATCTTCCTTGAAAGCAATATCCTTTACCGAACGGTTTGCATAGACCAGCACTATATCCTCACCGAGATTCTTATCAACCGCAAATTTAGCAATGCTTCTGATAGGAGTGATCCCGATGCCTCCTGATAAAAAGGCGATTTTTTCCGGTGAGCCGTTATCTTCCAGGGTGAATTTACCAAACGGATATTGGACTTTGACAGAATCCCCGGGCTTAAGGCTATCCAGCGCCTTTGAAAAATTGCTCTGGGATATCTTTTTAGTGAATTCAATAAAGCCTTTTTCCGTAGGAGAACTTGAAAACGAAAGATAATGTTTTAACTGCGGGTCATTATTTAAAACTGCTTGAAGAAATTGCCCTGCCTTATAATCATCAGGCGCATTAAACTCAAGACGTATGCTTTTTACATTATGCGTCCTCTGAATGACTTCTTTGACCTTTAGTTCTCTTTCTTGAGTCATTTATTAGATCTTCTCAAACATATCTTTGCCCACGCCGCATTCAGGACAGACCCAGGAATCAGGCAAACTCTCAAATGATGTGCCGGGCTTGATTCCTTGAGTAGAATCCCCTGCAGCCGGATCATAGATATAACCGCAAACCGTGCATTTGTATTTAGCCACAGAACACCTCGCTTTTTAATTTATCCGACTGATATCTTGACCGAACTCTGCCACAAACCATGGATATTGCAATAAGAACTAGCCAGTACTGTTCCACTTTTCTCGCTTTTTAAGCTGGCGACGACTTCCGGATGGGTGAAAATTGTACTGGCGTTAGGGCCCTGTACCGAAGCTCCGTGTGCCGCAAACTCTGCCCTTAAAATCTGATACGGAAACTTTTCTCCATCAGCGAGAAAATAGACTTCGATCCAGCTTATATGATGTTCGGTAGTGTTCGGGTGCGCTATCTGCTTCCCGACGCTAACCGCGATCTTTATAGCCTCGCCTTTATTTATTTTATCCGGCGCTTCAATTACCGGGACATGTTTTTCTGTCTTCCAGTCAGCGCTCTGAAAAAAATCTTTTAGCTCTGCCATTTTACCCCCTTTAGAAACTTTTCAACCCAGTGTAGATACTGTCATTGCGAGAAACCGAAGGCGAAGAAGCAATCCCGATTTTGAGATTGCTTCGCTCCTGCTTCGCTTCGCTCGCAGTCGCTCGCAATGACGACTAACACATCTATTTCTTCTTTTTCTTTGCTACTTTTTTCTTCGCCTTTTTAGGCGCGCAGCATCCACAACCCATGGCTCCCCCTTTTTTGTTATTTACGGCTCAATATCCTTTTTAAATCCTCACTTGGAGTATTGATCAACCGTAAATCGAATTTCTCCTGCAAAACACCAAAAACATTCTTAGAAATGAATGCCGGCGGTGTCGGGCCGATATAGATACCTTTGATATTAAGATACAACAAAGATAGTAATATGGCAACTGCTTTTTGCTCAAACCAACTCAAAACAAGCGTCAACGGCAGGTCATTTACCGAACAATTAAACGCCTTAGCTAAGGCCACTACCACCTGGATCGCTGAATATGCATTATTGCATTGCCCTACGTCGATTAAACGTGGAATGCCATCAATTTCACCAAAATCCAGCTTGTTAAAGCGGTATTTTCCGCAAGCAAGAGTCAGGATTATGCTATCTTTAGGCACGCTTTCAGCAAACTCCGTATAATAATTTCTACCGGGTTTTGCTCCATCACAGCCTCCGATAAGATAAAAATGCTTAATCTTTCCGCTTTTAACCAGACCAACGATCTTATCCGCTAAGCCAAGTATGGCCGTATGGTGAAAACCGGTCATGATTTTCTTACCCGGGGCTTCCGGCAACTCCGGAAGTGATTTTGCCTTAGCAATAAGCGCAGAAAAATCCCTGCTCTTTAAATGTGTTGCTCCGGGAACACCGGTTATACCTATCGTGAATAACCTGTCCAAATAAGTATTTTCCGGTGGAATTAAAACGCAATTTGTCGTAGCCAGCAATGCGCCGCTAAACTGATTAAACTCCTTTTTCTGCTCCTGCCAAGCCCCTCCGTAATTTCCAACCAGATGCTTAAACTTCTTTAACTCCGGGTAGCCATGCGCCGGCAGCATTTCGCTATGCGTATATACATTGACCCCTGTCCCATCGGTCTGTTTCAATAATTCATACAGATCCAGAAGGTCATGCCCAGTCACTAATATCCCAGGGCCTTTTCTTGTGCCGGTATCAACTGCAGTCGGAACCGGATTGCCGAATTTTGTAGTATGCGCCTTATCCAGTATCTCCATGGCCTTTAAATTCACTGCGCCGCATTTTAGGACCAGGTCAATATGCTGGTTAAGATCAAAACTTACATTTGTAATTGTCTTAAAGAGTGCCTCATGCATAAACGCATCGACCTCATCATCTTTCGCCCCAAGTTCACGCGCATGATACGTATAAGCCGCAATACCTTTTAAACCGTAAAGCAAAGTATCCTGCAGGCTCTGGATATCTTCATTCTTTCCGCAAACCCCTGCTTTTGTGCAACCTGTCCCACCTGCTGTTTGTTCGCATTGATAACAAAACATTATTCTCCTCCTCTTGATTTTTTCCACTTCTCCTCACCAATACACTCCCTGGCATACTTGCACCAGTCAATACAACTTGGCAATCTTTCTTTACAAATAAGGTTGCCGCACTTCGGGCATTTCACCTTTACCTCATCGGAGAAAATCTCAGCCACAAACCCGCACTGCCGGCACTTGATCTCCTCTGATTTTAAATTCCTGTCATCCTGCCCCGGGCATTTATTGATCATAAATAAACCTACTTTCTCCTGCCGATTAAACAAGCAATAGAAACCGGCCTTAATTCCTTTAGCGCGTAATTCTGAATATTCATAATCTTCTTTCTCAAATTGCAGGTATTTATATTAGGGCAGATCTTTTTCTTAAATAAACAGTCGTTTAACTTAAACTGGCCCTGGAATATTTTTACTAAATCCAGCAGATATATCCTTTCGGCGGGTATTGCCAATAAAAAACCCCCTCCGATGCCTTTATAAGAATTCAAAACCCCTTTTCTATTTAAAACCTGCAAGATTTTCCTTAGGAAAGGCCGCGGTATCTTAAGTTCTTTAACAAGCTGGCTTGCCGCGACGATCTCGCCCCTCTTCTTAGCGATAAAACATAAGGCCCTTACAGCATAATCAGTATCTCGAGTAATTAATTTCATTTTTCTCCTTATTTAATATATCCTTATTAACCATTAACACACCTCGTAGGTGTGTTAATGGTTGGACAGTTTAACGTCTTACCCAGGACAGACTACTACAGCCCTCCTTGCAGTGGGCCACAGGCCGCAACATATACCTGATGGTTATATCCATAATCCGATTCCCCCTTTCAAGCATAATGATACCACAGTAGTATCATTTGTCAAGAAAAATTTTTACTTCCTCATTGAAAGTGAATTTAATACCACCGACACCGAGCTAAACGCCATGGCTGCGCCCGCAACAACAGGACTTAGAAGGAATCCCGTAAAAGGATAAAGCGCTCCGGCAGCTATGGGTATGGCAATAATATTATAAAAAAAGGCCCAAAAAAGATTCTGCTTTATTTTTCTAAGGCAGGTGCGCGATAAATCCATAGCCGTAACCACATCCCTTAAATCATCTTTGATCAAAACGATCTGCGCCGACTCCATTGCGATATCAGTCCCTGCCCCTAATGCGATGCCGACATCAGCCTGCGCAAGCGCGGGGGCATCATTGATCCCGTCTCCGACCATGGCGACTTTCAGGCCTTTTTGCTGCAGCTTTTTGATCTCATTACTTTTTTCCTGCGGCATGACTTCAGGCAGGATCTTCTCAATACCTAACTGGCCTCCAATAGCCAAAGCAGTCTGGCGGTTATCTCCTGTGATCATAACCACTTCCTTGCCCCTCTCTTTTAACTCCTCTACTGCTTCTTTAGAAAAATCCTTCAGGACATCAGCTACAGCAATAATCCCTATAATCTCATTTTTATAACCGGCTATCATAACGGTTTTACTCTGCTTCTCCAGCTCGGAAATCTTATCTTCAATAGGCAAAGGGTCAATATTTTTTTCATTAAATAACTTCCTGTTACCCAAGAGAATTATATCCTCGCCAAACCTCGCAATAACACCCATACCGGTAAGCGAATTAAAGCCTTGAGGCTGCGGCACGTCGAGATTATCTTTTCTGGCGGCATCTACTATCGCCTCGGCCAGAGGATGCTCGGAATTCCTTTCTGCTATTGCCGCAAAACGCAATACCTCATTTTTCTCAAAATTAGAAACACTAATCACTTCGGTTACGCAAGGCTTACCACGCGTTAAAGTACCGGTTTTGTCAAAGATAACTGTATTGATCTTGCCGGCAAGCTCAAGGCTTTCACCGCCCTTAAAAAGGATCCCCTTTCTTGCCCCTATTCCGGAAGCGACCATGACCCCGGTAGGAGTAGCAAGCCCCAAGGCGCAAGGACAAGCTATGATCAAAACAGAGATAAACGCGGTCAAGGCAAAACTAAAACCCCCGCCCAAAACAATCCAAATAATAAAAGTAACTATACCTATACCAAGTACTGCTGGTACAAAATAAGCGGCGATTGTATCGGCTAATCTTTGTATCGGCGCTTTTAGGCCCTGCGCCTCCTCAACTAATTTTATGATCTGGGCAAGGACGGTCTCACTGCCCACCTTGGCAGCCCTGAATTTGAAACTTCCGCTTTTGTTAATGGTGCCGCCGATAACCGCACTATTCATCACTTTTTCAACCGGCATACTTTCGCCTGTTACCATTGACTCATCAACGCTTGAATGCCCCTCTACTAAATACCCGTCAACAGCTATCTTCTCCCCGGGCTTAACCAAAATGATATCTCCGATAATCAGGTCTTCAACACCGACCTGGACCTCTTCGTCTTCTTGAATCACCAAGGCTGTCTTAGGCCGTAAATCCCAAAGCTTTTTAATCGCTTCTTGAGTTTTTCTTTTTGTAGCCGCCTCAAGATATTTACCTAATAAAATAAAGGTAAGTAGAAACGCGGCGGTTTCATAATAAAGGCCATGCCCTTGCACCAACTGTTTACCGCTTAAAATCATCAGGCTAACAAACACGCTATAAAGATAAGCGCTACCCACCCCAAGCGCGATCAAAGTATCCATATTAGCCCGACGGCTCTTTAAAACAGCCATTATACCTCTATTAAAGAATCCAAACCCCAGGGCCAAGACTCCGGTCGCCAACAAGAATTGTAAATAAATGACTCCCTGGCCTGGCCGGTGAGGCATGGAAACCGCCATTAATAGCGCTGATAATGCCATCGCGGAAAAAACCCTGAAGCGAAGGCCTTTTGCCTCTTTTTCCCTGTCTAAAGAATCGCTAGGCAGAGCTGCCCGGTAACCTGCACGGGAGACCGCTTCAATTAAGTCATCGATCTTTAAATTCTGGGGATCAAATTCAAGGTAGGCTTTTTCTGTGGCAAAATTGACTCTTACGCTTATTACTCCCGGAACTTTCTTTAACGCGGATTCAATATTTATGGCGCAAGATGCGCAATGCATCCCGGAAATATCTAAGATTATTTTCGTCATTACTTTTAATTCTTCCAAACAAACCAGACAAACAAGTATGCCGCAATCACCGCAGCAAGAGTAAAAGGAGCGCCGATCTTCATAAAATCCTTAAATCTTACTTCATATCCTTCTTTTTTCAACAACCCGCATGCAACAATATTCGCCGATGCTCCGATCGGAGTGATATTGCCTCCTAAACTCGCTCCGATTAAAAGCCCAAAGAGAAACAACGACGGATTGATATTGAGTTTACTAGACATAGAGATCGCCACAGGCAGCATTGCCGCTAAGAATGGCACGTTATCAATAAACGCCGAGAGAATCACAGAGAGAAAAACAATCAATGTGTATCCTAAGAATATATTTTTTCCGACTATGCCCGAAAGAAGCGCGGCAAGCGCTTCGATCCATCCTGTAAGAGTTATACTTCCCACAAGGACAAAAACCCCGATCAAGAAAAAAGTGGTTTCCCAATCAAGCGATTTCATCCCTTTTAAAATCGACCGCTTATTTATAAACCTTTCCCAGATCATGGAAACCAAAGCCGCGATCATACATAAAACTCCAGCCATATAGGAAAACCCTGTATCAAGAAAAGAAGACAAAGCCAAAGCAAAAATCAAGACTACAAGGATTACTGTCGGTACCCATGACCTTATCTTTTCAACTGCCACAACCTCCATTTTCTGCTTCTGTGCCCTAAAGATAAAATACAAGACCACAAAAGAAGCAAGGGCCCCAAGCTCTACCGCGAAGAAAATACTCGGCCTGCCCTTATAAATAAAAAAATCCATGAAATTCATTTTGGCAAAACCCCCCAAAAGCATGCTCGGCGGATCGCCTATAAGGGTAGCCGCCCCCTGCAGATTACTTGAGATCGCGATCGCGATCATCATCTTCATCGGGTTTATTTTAAGCTTCCTCGCCAATGCCAAAGCTATCGGGGCTACGATAAGCACAGTCGCCACATTCTCCACAAACGCGGAAATAAAACCGGTGAGCGCGCAAATCAACAATATTGCCCAAGCGGTACTCTTTGCGCGGTCTACGATCACCTCGGCGATAAAAGCAGGTACGCGGCTCTCCATAAAGATATCCGCAATCACCAAGGTGCCAACAAATATCCCCATTACGTTCCAATTAATTGCATAAAAGGCTTCTTTTAAAGTAAGGACTCTAGACAGAATAAGCAGAAGGCTGGCGCCGACAGCTACATACATGCGCCTGTTCGGAAGGAGTACAAACAAAAGGTAAGCAATAATAAAGATGAACAACGCTAACATGCTCTGGCTCATGAGTTAGTATGATATCATAACGATCCCCAAGAAACAATCATTTTGAAAAATAAATCTTGCTTTTTTTACAAAAATTTATATAATGGGGATATGAAAAAAAATACGGTATACCTTATAATAGCTTTAGTAATTGTCTTATTAGGAATAGGCCTTGCAAAATCCAAACTTAACCAGGCTAAGAAAAGCCAGTGCCAGCCTACGGCTCCGATCGTAATAGAAGAGGAGATCGTTGTCAGAGCTCCTGCCGCAGTTAAAACTGCGCCTGCAGTCACAGGACAAGCCGCCAAACAGCCGGAAGAAAAAGTTATCGTGGAAGAGTCTATTCTCGCCATGATACCGGAAAAGTCAAAACCAGGGTGCCAAAAGGACAAAGGATCAAAGGGTATTAAATTAAGCGGGGTCGAATTCCTAACCGGATACTTATGGAACAATATTAAGGACCAAAAAAGGATCCAGTCATTCCCGATCCTGGTAGATTTTAATTTTGATTTAAAACCGTTGATTAAGAAGCTAAACATCAGCCTTAAACAGCTTGTCCAGTTTCAGGTTGAGCCGTACATATCTTATATTTCTCAACCCCACTCCAATATGGAAACAGGCGTTTCTTTCCTCTTAAAATTAGGGCTTCTGCCCCAGACTTCAAAAATCCAGCCCTACATTAAAGGCGGCATAGGCCTGGATTACATGACCCTGCATACGCGCGAACAAGGAACCCAATTTAATTTTACCGAACAGGGTGGCGTAGGAGTGCATTACTTCTTCAAAAAAGATACTGCTTTGACGCTAGAAGGCAGGTATCGCCATCTTTCTAATGCGGGGACAGGGGATCCTAACGGGGGCATCAATACTTACGCTATATTCACCGGGATCACAAAAGAATTCTAAGTCAGACTCACCAAAACAATCCCTATTACAATCGAAATCGTTCCCAGCCAACGCTTCATCCCGACTTTTTCTTTCAGGAAGATGCTCGAAGCAAAAGCAATAAATAAATAGTGCATACTGTCTGCCGAGAAAGCGAAATTTAAATCTGCTTTTGATAAAACAAGAAGCCAGACAGACAAAGACATTAAGGCAAAGATCCCGCTCAACCAAACTCTTGGCTTGCATATCAGCCTAAAAATAAATCCTATGATCTTGATTATATTGGCAGAGTGCGGCGGCTCAACAGAATTGATCGCGGATTTTAAAAAAAGCTGATTAATAGTGTCAAGGGCGCTTGTAAGAGCTATCAATGATAATATTAGAAAAAGTCCTTGTCTCACTTTGCGAGCTCCCTCTCTCCATCTTTACTGCTTAAAGAGACGAATATCACTCCGGCAATTATAAAGAGGATCCCCACCCAACGTAAAAAGCTCACTTTTTCATGAAGGAAAATAATAGAGGCTATCGGGACAAAGATATAACTTGAACTTGCGATCGGTACGGCAACGCTTAAATCTATCTTGGAAAGTACACTTGACCAAATAATAAATATAGTCGCCGCAACTATTAAGCCAAGCCATAAGTATGGCGAAGAGGCGGCCTGATATAAAAAAATAAACCCGCTTTGGAAATCATTGATTTGAGTTGAATTAAGAGGAATAACGCTTCTCTTAAAACAGAGATGGACCGCGGTCTCAAGCACATCAGAGAAGATCAATAGAAATAAGATTTTGAGGGTGAGCCTTTTTGTTTTCATAGGTTTGCTTGCAATTGGGCATATTTTAGCATAAAATAAAGGAAATAAATAAATTATTATGGCCCTATTTAAAGAGATCCCCCCTACCGCAGGTTTCCCTATTCTGGCAAAAGATATCTTTTCTTCTTCTCCAGGGAATACGAAGTATTCGCTAGAGGATGATTTCAAAAATTATCTGGATGTGCCATACGCAAAAGTTGCAAATTCCGGCACTACCTCTCTATATATAATTTTGGAGTCGCTTAAAAAAATATCTCCAAAAAAATCCGTCATCATCCCCTCATTTATCTGCCCCCTTGTCCCTTTAGCCATAAAAAGGGCGGGCCTTAATGTAATCGTCTGCGATATAAATAATGCTGACTTTAATTTTAATGTGCTTGGGCTGGAAGAAGTCTGCGCCAAGGAAAATGATATCCTTGCGATAATCCCTACGCATCTTGGAGGCATCCCTATTGATCTAGGGCGCATTAATCAGTTGGCGAAAAAATATAAGATATTTGTAATCGAGGACTGCGCTCAATCTCTAGGAGCAGAATACAAAGGAAAAAAAATTGGCGCATTCGGCGACTTCGCCTTTTTTAGCCTCTGCCGGGGGAAAGGCCTCACTATTTACGAAGGCGGAGTAATCATTGCCAAAGACAAAGGCTCTGCTACTTTACTTGATAATACGATTTTAGAAATTGAGAAAAATGATTTCTTTGCTGAGAGCCTAAAAATATTTGAACTTCTTGGTTATTGTCTTATTTATAAGCCTAAAATTTTCTGGTTCGCATACCGGCTGCCGCAAATATTCTGGGAATCTAAAGGCAACAGGCTAAAAGCACTCGGTGATTACTATACAATTGATTTCGAGATACATAAAGTCTCTGATTTTAGAAAGGCGATCGGGCATAGGCAATTTTATAGATTGGATAATGAGATCAAAAGCCAACGAGAAAAAGCAGCCCTTTATATAGCCGCTTTAGCCGGTATTAAGGGAGTCAAAATTATTACTGAACCTGCTGACAGCAAAGCCACCTATCCTTATCTAACCCTAATCCTTGATTCGCCGCAAAAAAAGAAAGCTGTCTTGCAAAGATTTGAAAATTCAGGCCTTGGAGTCTTCCAGATTTACGATGCCGCGATTACGGATTTTGAATATTTACAAGATATCGTAGGAAATAAACCCTGCCCCAATGCCCGCTCCCTCGCCCAAAACCACATCACCCTCTCCACCAGCAAATACCTCACAGAAAAAGATATTGAAACTATTGTAGAAATTATAAAGAATTTTAATACTTCCTCTTAAGCCTTTATGCCTTTGCTTTCGGCACAAGAAATTTTTGCCGTCTGCTTCGGTTTACGCACTCGTTCTCGGATAGCCTCTCCTAACATTGGGGACCTTCACTCGCCGTAACCCCTCGCAGACCTGTTTCTAGTAGTGGCGAAGGCAAAAAATTTTGTGACGGAAGCAAGAGGCATAGGATCACAGTAAAATTAACTTAAGAAAGTAGAGTCTCGAGGATCTTGAGATTAGTGGATTCGTTGACGTCGGTGATCTGCGATTCAGGGATATTTGCGGCAGAGAAATCTTTAGGATGGTCTAATCTGGAAAGAAACGCCTTAAACTTATTGGATATGGCTATCGGTGAATAATCGCCCGTGATATCCGCTGCGATGATATCACAATTTTCTTTGATCGTCTTAAGCAATAAAAGTAATTCATCGAGCGAAAACCCGCCTTCTTCCCAATTAGTAAGTGAATATTCTTTTTTCAGGCAATCCTTATCAATTGAAAGATAGACCTTCTTAGAGGGAAGCTGCTTGATCAAATCAGAAATAAACCCGGTCAAATCCCTGCCTTGAAGCTGCTTCCAATTAATCTTGCTATAAAAAAACTTCTTTTGAAGATCAAAGGAACTGTTTTTAGGAAGGTCCCTAAAGAAAAGTAGTGACGGCTTATGCTCATACGGATAGATCCCAAGGCGGTCGTTTTTTAGAAACTCGAGGCAACCATTTCTTAAACACCAACCGGCGATATCATCCGAGGAGGGCCCAAGGAGGATACATTTTACGATATTCCTATTACTTAAAGCGGCGTTGACCCAAGAACCGCATCCGAATCGAGGAGGCAATGTATCCCAATCAGGATGAAAATCAAAGACGATCAAAGAAATCGGCTCGCTGAAACGGCTAGTTAAGAGTTCGCTGATATGGTGAAAATCTCCCGAACCGAGCAAAGTAACACATCCTTTATCTATGCTGCGTATGCGCTCTAAGATTGTTTTTCGCGTAGTTCTATTCGCCCAAATCCTTACCTTTGGGCCGAGGCGGGATAAATCGATTATTTCTGCGTGATAATTAGAAAAGATCTTTCTTTGTTTAATAACGCTATCATCAAAATTTAAAATGTGAACGGATTTATTTAGCAAAATTTTCTTAAGAATTTTTTAGCGCTTTTATAAGCGCTTCTTCAAAAAGTTCTACTCCCAAATCAATTTCTTTCTCTGTAATGTAAAATGAGGGTGCCATGGTAAACACATTTTTGTAATAGCCGCCCACATCCAGCACTAAACCGCGCTGTTTTCCTCCGGCGCACAATTTTCCGCTCAAGCCGATCCGCTCAATCTCTTCTGTAAGCTCTCTGTTAGGAGTAAAGCCGTCTTTTTCGCATATCTCCATACGAAGAGCAAGGCCGAGCCCATCGACATCGCCTATCTGCGGGTATTTTTTCTGTAGCTGCCTCAAACGGGAAACAAAATATCTCCCCTTCTTAGGGATGCTGACATTAAAATCGGCATCTTCTATTAATTTCATTACCTCTAATCCTGCGGCCGTTCCTTGCGGATTAGAAGAGAATGTCGAGTGGGTTGATCCCGGTGGAAAAACATCCGGACTGATCAATTTCTCTTTTGCCCATACTCCGGAAATAGGATTTAGGCCATTAGTCAGGGCTTTGCCGAATACGATGATATCCGGAGTGACGTTAAAATGCTCAAGCGCCCAAAACTTCCCCGTCCGATAAAAACCCATTTGAATTTCATCATCAATCAGAAGTATATTATACTCATCAAGGACCTCTTTCAGCCTTGCGAAATACTCCTGCGGAGGTATGATGTATCCTCCTGTCCCCTGTATAGGCTCAACGTAAAATGCGGCAAACTCGCATTTATTGTTCTTCTTATTGACCACCGAATGGTACTCTGTCTCAAAAAGCTTCCCAAATTGCTTAATGCAGTAAAAATCACAAAAATCCTTCTTTTTATCATAAGGACAGCGGAAACAATATGGATAAGGGATAAATAAGGCGCGCTCTCCAAAATGCCCAAAGCGTTCCCTGTAGCGAAAACTGGATGTGATCGCACTTGCGGCCAATGTCCTTCCGTGATAGCCTCCCATAAAAGCGAAAACAAGGCTGCGTCCGGAATGATTTCTCACCAGTTTCAATGAATCTTCCAGTGCCTGCGAACCTCCGACATTAAAATGAACCCTTCCTTTTTCCTCAAATGCCATCTCACTCTTCTGCGCAAGTTTTGCGGCAAGCCGTATCTTCTCTTCATGCAGGTACTGACAGGCAAGCTGAGGCAAAGTATCAATCTGTTTCTTTAAAGCATCATTAAGCCGTTTATTCTTATATCCAAAATTCACCGCCGAATACCACATCTGCAAATCCAGGAACTCCGTTCCTTCGTTGTCATATAAAAAACTCCCCTCGGCGCGCTTAAAAATATTCGGCTGTTTGGAATAATGCACAGTATCTCCCCAGGAACAATACTTTGCTTCCAATTCTAAAAGCTCATCGATTGAAGTATTGTTATCGGCCTTTGTCTGCTTATTTTCAATTCTTGTACTCATGACAAACTCCTTTTAAAATAGTTATACACATCTTTTAAGCTCTTGTAAGGATAACATTTTAATTTCTGTTCTCGGCAGTATTTTAACAAGGCGTCTTTTGCGAAAACAATATCGGCATATTTTACCGGGCAAAAATCAGAGCGGCCGTCACCGATATAAACTATAGAAGAATTGCTATCGGTATTAGCCAAAAGATTCTTGGTCTTGCAGTGCGCGCATGTAGGGCATCTTTTATGCCTGAATGGAAAAAGCGCGATAGGCCTGCTATTAATAAACTTTAAGATATTTGAATAAACCTTAATATTCTTTACTTCGTTATATTTAAGCACTTTTTTCAGGATATAATCAAAGTTGTCGCTCAATACCATGCTTTTAATCCTGCGGGATTCAAGAAATTTAACCAACTTTTTAAAATAAGGATCCAGTTTAATGCCTGACAAATAGAGATTAAGCCTCTCTCTATCCAGTTCCATACAATTAAGCTGGCCCTCAAGGCACTCCTTCGAACTGATCTGCCCCTGCACCCACCTTTGCTCCAACTTTACCCAGCGATCACTCTTAGCGAAGACAGGCAGCATACTATCAAATGTATCTACGGTAGCTATGGTGTTGTCAAAATCAAAGAATACCTGAAATTTTTTTTCTTTTTTAATCCTTCTCATGGCTTATACTTTAGCAGAAGGATGATTAAAAGAAGATTAGAATAGGATTAGAATTCTCTAATGTTTTTTAAAAACGGAGGCGGCTTTAAGGCCCGGGCAATGGAAGAAACACCCTAAATTCTGACCCTGAACCGAAGACGCTTGAGACCTCGATCTTTCCGCGATGCAGAGAAACAATCGAGTGCGCAATGGCAAGCCCCAGGCCAAAACCGGTATTAGTTCCGGCCTTCTGCGAACGGTAGAACCTATCGAAGATATAGGGCAGCTCCTCTTGAGGAATGCCGGAACCGGTGTCGGTGATCTTGATTATAGCAAACTTCTCGCTCTTGTCTAAACTCAAAGCCGTCATTTTATTCGCCGGCGTATACTTAATCGCGTTATCAACTAAATTCAGCAACAGCCTCCTGATATGGCCCTCATCAGCATCTATAAACAGCTCCTTCATCCCGTTAAAACGCAGATCGATATCCTTTTGTTCGGCTAAAACAGAGATATCTTCCACAACGCTTTCGGCCAATGCGTTTAAATCGAACCTCTTGATATCCAGGTGTATCTCCTTATTGTCAAATCTTGCCAGCATCAAAAGGTTATCCACTATTCTGCTTATCCTGTTTATCTCCTCGAGGCTTGAGCGCAAAATATAATCATACTCCTCGGCTGTACGCATTCTTTTTAGCGTCACCTCCAGTTCCCCCTTTAAGATCGTAAGCGGCGTCTTAAGCTCATGGGATATATCCTGGACAAACTGACGCTCTGATGATATAGCCTGGTCTAACTTAACCAACATATCATTAAATGTGTCCGCCAACCTTCTTATTTCATCTTTTGAATCCGGGATATTTACTCGGAGTTTTAGGTTCGAAGCGGTTATCTGACGGATAGTATCGATCATAGTATTCACCGGTTTAAAGGCCAAACTGACCAAAAATAAACCCCCTGCTCCGGTAAAAAGCACTGTTAAAGGCAAGAATATTAAAAAAGGTATCCTTAATTTATCCAAGGCCAGATTGATCTGGTCTAACGGAGTGGCTACCTGCACAATATAGGACACTTTATTGTTTTCAAGCACAGGCATAGTGTATGCCCTGATAGAGACAACCTTGCCTTTTTTCCTCTTAATAGAAAAATTATCGTAACTCTCCTCCCCCTCCGAGACATCTTCAAATACATCTTCCGGCAAAATACTGATATCCGGGACATTTTCCGAAGAAGCGATCTCTTTGCCGTCTACTCCGAATATCTGGATAATGACATCGGAAAGTTTTGAATCCTCGGTCTTATCCTTGACCCAACGCTGGGAGATTTTGGTAAAATTGACGATGTCGATCTTATCAAAAACAGGCGCCTTTTCTCCTTTAGAGATAGACTCCAGTTTTTGAGCCTCCCAGTACGTATTAATAGAAGAGGCAATGCCTTGTGCCTTGGACTCTAAGAGATCATCCATATCATCATACAGGCCGACGCGAAAGGTGTTGTAAACGAAGATACTGAATATCAAAAGAGTCAAACCCATGATCAGCATATACCAAATGATGATCCTGAAACGTATTGATTTTAAAAGCATCTACTCTTCCTTTAAAAGATAACCCCTGCCGCGTATAGTATGCAGCAGTTTTTTCTTATGGCCCTGGTCGATCTTATTACGCAGATAATTTATATATACGTCGATCACATTGGTAAAAGTATCAAAATTGATATCCCAGACATGTTCTGCGATCATAGTCCTGGTAACAACATTACCCTCATTAAGCATAAGATACTCAAGAAGCGAGAACTCTTTATTGGTCAAAATGATCTCCTGACCACCCCGCATTACTTTATGGGTCAAAAGATCAAGCGCGAGATCCCCGACTTTAAGTTTTGTCGGGGCGTTAGCGTCTTTCTTGCGCAATATAGCGCGGATCCTCGCTAATAATTCCTGAAACGCGAAAGGCTTAGTCAAATAATCATCTGCCCCGGAATCAAGCCCGGCTACTTTATCTTTAACCGTGTCTTTAGCAGTAAGCATAATGATCGGCGCCCTTATCTTCTCGCTCCTTAACTTTTTGCATAAAGTCAACCCGTCGATCTTAGGAAGCATAAGATCCAATATTAACAGGTCATAATCGTTAGCGCTGACAAGGAAGTGCCCCTCCTCACCGTCATGAGCCACATCAACGGAATAACCCTCTTCTTTCAGGCCGCGCTTAATAAAATCAGCGATCTTCTTTTCGTCTTCGATGATCAAAATACGCATAAAACTGTTCTCCTGCTATCAAGATTTAAACAACTCCTGAAATTTTTTTATTTCTTTACTGACATTGGCCTTTGTCACCACCGCGGATATTGCGCACAATCCGTCAGCGCCTGCTCTGATGACATCTTTTGCGTTACAAAGGCTTATCCCACCTACTGCAATCACAGGAATCTTTACCTGTTTTTTTATGCCCCTGATCAACTTTACGCCCCTGGCTTTTCCCGCATCCTTTTTTGTTCTCGTAGGAAAAATAGGCGAAACTCCTATATAATCTGCTCCCAAGCGTTCTGCCGCTTTTGCCTGAGACAAGGTACGCACTGTCATACCGATTATCTTGCCTTTTCCCAGCAACTTCCTGACGATAGGATAAGACATATCCTCGCTGCCTATATGTACTCCGTCCGCCCCGACTGCCAATGCGATGTCAACCCTGTCATTGACAATAAAAAAAGCACCCCTGCACAGAGGCCTTAGTTTTTTCGCCTCAAGATACATTTGCCTTGTCCCTGCGCGCTTGTTCCTGTATTGGATAATCTTTACGCCTGCCTTAAGAGCGCTTTTAACATCACTAAAGTTTCCGCGGCGGCTTAGAGAATCATCGGTTATAAAATAATATCCCTTCAAACTAACTCGACTTTCTGCATAGAGTTTATTTTCTCTTCGCTTAGATTATAAACCTCGTCGTAAATCTTTTCCTTAAACATACCCGGTCCTGACACTTCTTTAGCAGCGCACTCCGCGGCGATTTCAAAACAAGATAGGCCTGCCGCAGAGGCATAGGCCCAATCTTTCTCAACCGCGCAAAACGCTCCTATACATGAGGCCGCAAGGCAACCCGTGCCTACGACATTGCCCATCATAGCAACCCCGTTATTCACCAGATAAATTTTATGTCCATCAGAAACTATATCCTGTTCTCCGGTAATCACTACTACGGCCTTATATTTACCGGCAAGCTCTTTTGCCAACTCTAAATGGCTTTCCGTTACTACAGCCGAGTCTACGCCTTTGGTATGGATTTGTCTTCCGGCGATCCTGGCGATCTCCGAAACGTTTCCTTTTATCACATTGATTTTAGCGTTGCTAAGCAACTCAAAGCAGGCTTTATCGCGTAAATGCGTAGATCCGGCCCCGCAGACATCAAGAATAACCGGGATCCCCTTATTATTGGCGCCTCTTGATGCAGCCTTCATGCTCTCCACGAAGTCTATGGTAAGGGTCCCGATATTTAACACTAGCGCAGAAGCCAGACCTGCCATCTCCTCTGCCTCCTCTTTTGCGTGCGCCATAACCGGAGAGGCGCCTAGCACCTTAGCGATATTTGCACAATCATAAATAGTCACCCAATTAGTCAGAAAGTGCACCAGCGGCTTTTCCTTGCGGATCCTCTGCAACAAAGCATATATCTCAATCTTCTCTTTTGCCATATTAACTCCTTTTTATCAAATCCTTGGCGATCTTTTCTCCGGAAAGAAGCATACCGCCAAAAATCGGCCCCATGCGCGGGCCTCCAAAGACAGCGTTTGCGCACATCCCGCAAACATAAAGTCCGCAAGCTACTTCTTTTGAATTTTTGACAATAGTTTGCTCACCCTCATCAGCCCACATAGACTGCTCGCCCATTATTTTACCTGTTTTTGTCTTGAGCCTTAATCCTGACTTTCTCTCTGCGATATGGACGACTTCAGCCGCATGGCCCGTAGCATCAACTACAAATTTAGCGCGCATGGTAATCGGATCCACATGCAAGCGGGCCATTTCAACAGCGGTCCAGTTTAAGACCAACCCGCAGATCCTGCCCTTGCGTATAAAAAGGTCTTCGGCTGAAATCAGATTAAAGATCTTGACCCCCGCCTTTACGGCTTTAGAGCAAATAGTAGAAACACTCTCGATAGAATCAGCCAGATAATAGCCATCTTCATAAACCCTCGTGCGGACTCCAAACTCATCCATTATCTTTTTCGCTTTTTGCTGGACAACTATTTCATTAAACATGATCCCCCCGCCCCACATCCCGCCCCCGACGGAAAGCTTTCTTTCAAAGATAACGACATTCTTTCCAGCGCGCGCCAAGTAATATGCGCAAACCATGCCTGCGGGACCGGCCCCCACTATAGCCACATCCACATCAAGGGCTTTAATAAGCTTATCTTTATATGACTCAATGATCGCCTTTGAGATCTTAATATCATCTAACTGCATTTTACCTGCTCCTTTTAATTGTCAGATCCGCTAGCTTGATTTTTTTTGCTCCCATTTTTGTTATCTGCTTGATCGCGTTTTCTGAATCCTTCGGTTTAAGATTCACTCCCTTGATAGCATCTATCAAAATCTTTATTTTAAATCCCTGCTTAAGCGCGTCAATCGAAGTAAATTTAACGCAATAATCAGTGGCCAATCCTGCGATGTAAAGCTCCTTGATGCCTTTAAACGCTAATAATTTCACCAGCGTCATACCGCTTATATCCTCCGCTTGAAAAGCAGAGTAGCTGTCCTTCTCGGGATCCATTCCTTTATACAGCATTATTGCTCCGGCAGGCACTTTTAGATCAGGGTGAAATTGCGCCCCGGGAGTATTCTGGATGCAGTGCGCAGGCCAGGCGCCTCCGAAATCCTTAAAATGCCTTGTCCTCACAGGATGCCAGTCGCGCGTGATAAAAATCGGGAGATCTTTGCGTTTGAAAAAATTTATATACCTATTAATGACCGGAATGATCTTATTCCCCTGCGGGACCCCCAACGCGCCATTAGGACAAAAGTCATTCTGCACATCCACGATCAACAGGGCCTTTTTAGCTTTCATAAACAAATCACTTTATATTTTTCTCGATTAAAATACTCCCGGGATAAGGGTGTCGCAATGAAGGCACCTTCCCTGCCGTATCTTGTTCTCCTCTACATTAAAAGCTTCCCTCTTGATCAACATCTTTTTACAATTATGGCAATAGGTATCATTGCCAAAACCCCAGACATTACCGGCATAGACATAATTCAGGCCGCTTCTTTTTCCTAGATCCATGGCTTTTTTAAGCGTGCTTTCAGGGGTCGGCTCAAGGCTGCTCAACTGATAATCCGGATGAAAACGCGAGATGTGCCAGGGAATATTCTTATCAACACCGGCTATGAACTCTGCGATTCCTGTGAGCTCACTTTCCGAGTCGTTTTCTCCCGGGACTACAAGAGTCGTTACCTCAACCCAGATCCCCAGCTTTTTCATGGTGCGGATGCTGTTTAAAACCGGCTCAAGAGAACCCTTGCAGATTTTACGGTAAGGTTCATCGCGGAAGAATTTTAAATCCACATTTGCCGCGTCCAGATATGGTTTTATCATTGTAAGGCACTCTAAAGTCATATAGCCATTAGTGACAAAATTATTATACAACCCTACCCCTTTTGCCAGCTTTGCCGTTTCATAAGCATACTCAAAGAATATGGTCGGCTCAGTATAAGTATAGGAAATACTCTTACATCCGTTCTCAAGCGCTGTTTTGACTATTTCCTGAGGAGAAAACTCCTTACCCCCGATAGAGCCGTCTTTGAATGAGGCTTGCGAGATCTCCCAGTTCTGGCAGAAACTGCAGCAAAAATTACAGCCTATTGTGGCAATCGAAAAACTGGTTGAACCGGGAAGAAAATGATACAGCGGTTTTTTCTCTATTGGGTCTACGTGGGCAGTGATCACCTTTCCATAGGCATGCGTATATAACAAACCTTCGATATTCTGCCTGACGCCGCAAAAACCAAATTTACCTTCGGCTATGCGGCATTGATGCGCGCATAGGAAACAATGCACTTTCTTATTTTCTGATTTTTCGTAAAGGAGGGCCTCTTTCATCATATTCTTAAGTTTGCGATCCCTTTTTCGGCTTCCGGAGTGGAATTAACCGCCCTTAGGGACGCCTCTGGCAGCCTGCGGTAGAATATATCCGCACTTATTTTACCATTTAAATCGCAGTAGCGGCAAGTGATATTACAGGATAGCTTTATTAATTCATCGCTGAATTCACCCCTGCCCAAAGCAGTCGCCCCGGCAAGATCATCTCCGGGCATAAATAAATAATCCCCCTGCATTGCTAATCTTACCAACTCCTCATCCTCCCTTTGACAGCGGCCGACGATCAGCTTTGCTGCCGGAGTCAACCGCAGGTGCCTTCCTATTTTTAAAAGGGCGGCATTATCAAGATCAAGTTGCTGGTGTTTGATCATATCTCTAAGCCTCTTAGCAAATGCCGGGTCTGTTAATAGGCAGCCTCCCGCGGGATTAGGATAGCCCTCGATCTTGAACTCTTTAGCCAGCTCCATTTGAGGCCTTCTTTGACGTCCGCAAAAGACCATTAATTTATCGCGCTTGACCCATCCCTCTTTCTCAGGCAGGCTCTCCGGGAAAAGCCCGGCTGAAAGGGGACGTAAAAGCAACCCCTCAAGGCCGCTTTTCCTTTCAATCAATTCCAGCGCCTTTCTGTATTGAGACATCGGCCTCTGTCCCAACACCTCTCCGGTGATTACAAATGAGGCGCCAAACTCCCGCATCAACTCGCGCGCCTTACTAAACATCAGGATCTTACAATCAATGCAAGGGTTAATATTTGAACCAAAACCATGCTTCGGCCGCACAAGCAGTTTCAAGAAATCCTCGCTTATATCGATCTCTTTTAACTCAACACCTAAAGCTTCTCTGACGAGACAAGACGTATCCTTTGCCCCGCCTTCTTTTTTCTTATCGCTATGGCAAAAGGGTATCTTAAATTTAACGGGAATGATCTCTAAACCCTGCTCTTTGATTAACCTGGCAGCAAGGATACTATCCAAACCGCCTGAAATCAAGGAAATTGCTTTCATCATGATCATTTATTTTGTTTATTTTGGAAGGAAAAATCTGGTTAAGACGGCAAAATCTTTTTGGCAATGGCCATAAAGATTATCCCCAGCAAAAAGGCAAAAAAGGCCGCGGAAGAGCGCCGCAAGTTAGTCTGCTTATGTATTTCAGGAATAAGATCCGAGGTAGCGATGTAAATAAATCCTCCTGCCGTAAGGGGGAGGATAAAGCCGGTAAATCCTTGAGCAAAAGTCGTTAGAAAATAACCAACCACCGCCCCTGCCATCGCAGTCAATGCAGAAAGAAAATTAAAAAATAACGCCTTCTTCTTGGAGAACCCGCCGTAAACCAATACGCCGAAATCGCCTAACTCCTGGGGAATCTCATGAAGGATTATAGCCACTGTAGTGACCACGCCGAGTTTTATAGAAGCCGCAAAACTTGCCGCGATCACCATACCATCGATGAAGTTATGAAATCCGTCCCCGAATAGATTTAAATAAGTAAAAGGGTGCACATGGCAATCTTCTTCGTGGCAGTGGCGCCAGTGAAAATATCTCTCCATGAGAAAAAATATAACTATTCCCAGGATAAGATAATAAAAGACAATCGTTGAATCAGCCTTCTCCAGCGCCTCGGGCAATAAATGAAGGAAGGCTCCGCCTATCAGGGCCCCGGCGGAAAAACCAATAAGGCCGAAAAGCGCCTTTTGCAGAAGCTTTTCGTTGATCGCCAAAGTAAATACACCGATAAGTGAAATAAGACAGACAAGGGATGTACTTAGTAAAATCCAGGAAAGGACCATGATAAGGCTACCAACTACCCTAAATTAGGTTTTCTTCCTTTGTTCGCCTTCTTTGAACGCCAGTTTAATTTTCCTCTACGTTTTCTTTTTCCCACGGATACACCTCGCTTAGTATTTGTAAAAATTTGCCGGGATAGTCTGTGAAATATACCTTACAGCCTCGATGATACAAACGCGGATCGCCTTCTCCATCGGCGTATTGGCATATCCGCCAAGGCCGGCTCCCAAGGCAAAACCACCGAAATATCCGATACCTACGCCTCCGGCAACATCTGTCGCCTGGCCCTGCACCCTCGTTGCCGCCAAGACTTCGGAAGTCGAGGCATCAATAATACGGATATCCAAAGCCATATGCGCCTTATTCATGCTGCCGCCCAATAGTCCCCCTAAAATCCCGCTACCTACGCTACCTCCCCCTCCGATACCAGCAGCTCCTCCGGAAGCCTCCGGCTCAAATTCAGTTACCGCTGCAGTAACAATCAAATCAGCAGTCTTGATCTGTCCTCTTTGCGGGCCTGTGCCCTGCTGCGCGGCTCCGGAAGCAGATAACTCCTGTTCCTGCATGACCGCGCCTAAAGCCTGGCGTTCAAGAACAGAAAACCTATTTGAATTTATTAACGCTGTGACCAACATTTCGCGCAAACCCGTCCCGATCTGACCGCCGGCCTTAGCTGCCTTTACATCGAAATCAGCCACTGCGATCCTTGCTTTCGGGCCGCTATACGGAGGTAAAGGCTGGGCCCCTGCATTATTATCTACCTGCGCCGAAGGCTGAAAAGAAGCACAGCCAGAAAAACCAAGAATCAACAATAAAATACCTAAAAATGAAGTGATTCTTCTCATTCTATTTTGCCTCCTCTTTTAACGCATTTATAACCCTATTCGCCAAATCACTGCCTGCGTTGCCCAAAGCCTCTCTGCCTCCGCTTACTACATCCATATGGGCAGAATTTCCTGACGCATCTAAATAGGCAAGCACCTTGCCGTCTTTGGCGCGGATCAACTTGGCAGTGACATTGGCAAAACAAGAAACCATGCTTGACTGCGGCACCCTTGCTCCCGAAGAGGCGACTGCCTTACCTAAAACAATATAATCTGCCTTAGAAAGCCTGCCTAATTTGACAGATTTATCTTCTGATATATCGACCAGGCTAAATGCCCTATCCCGTTTAATGGTTTTAGTTAAATCAGATGGCTCAAGCACAATAAAACCCTGCTCGATAAGCTTCTGTGCCACCTTTTGCTCTACGGCTGAAAGGTTTATCTGGCTTGCCCACCAGGCCCTTTGGGGCCCGGATATATTCTGCTCGGAAATAAGCAAAATTACTTTATTGTTTTTGGAAATAGCTGCAGAGGCAAAAGCAACAGTCAGGCCTAAACACAACGCCAAAAGTACAAAAAATATTCTTTTCATATAGCCTCCCATTAACTCTAATATATACGAAAGAGCACCTATGTCAAGGAAGAAAAGGCTTCTTTAGAGTATTCTAAATAATTCTGTAATCCCGGAGATAATACGGTAAGGCTTTTCTTTCTTGATCTCCTCTTTCCCGCTTGAGCCGGTAGTAACAATAATTGTTCTTACCTTCGCCCTTCTTCCTGCCTGAGCGTCAATATTCATATCCCCAATATAAAGAGCGTCTTTTGGCTTTAATGAAAAGGTCCTCATGATCTTTATCAGGATCTCCGGATGAGGCTTACCCTGTTTTAGTTTATCCCCGCAAAGCACATAATCAAAATATCTTTCTAACCCTAAGTGCCTGATCAAAATCATAGAAAATCTTGTAGGCCTGTTGCTGGCTACGGCAAGTTTGTAACCTTTCCTCTTTAGGTAATGCAGAAGCTTTTTCGCATGCGAAAACAGCCGGGAATCCTCAATCAAAGCCTTCTTGTGATGTTTACGATAGATCAATACCCCCTTCTTCAAATCCTTATCCTTTATAAACGGCCTCAAAAGATTAGCATCCCCCCATCCCACAGCGCGACGGATCACCTGCTTGGCGCGCGGAGCGGCAGAGAGCTTACGCATGGTAAAATTAAAGCTCCTTGTTATCGCAGGATATGCATCCACCAAGGTACCATCTAAATCAAAGATTATGAGCTTATACCCCTTCATTTCGATTAGAATTAAAAAAGGCAGGGATCAACAACCCTGCCTTTTTAAAAATACTCTTAATTTATCCGCTTAAAAAGCCGGCTCTTGGGTTTCTGGCAACTCTTCTTCTGAATCCTCGACAGAAGCTTCCTCTTCACTCTCTGTCATGTTCTGCGGCGCTTCTCCCATATCTTCTTCTACCTGCTCAACAATGCCTCCCTGGGGAGAAAACTTTTCCAGGCTGATATTTGTAGCAATATTCTTACCGGTAGAATCAACTACATAATCAACTCCTATACTAGCCTCAGGCTTTATTTCATTAAGCGAAGCGGCATTCTCATAAGTAGTCTTCTCATCCACGGCAATCATCATCTGCTTTTGCTGGTCCGTATCATAATCCAGATACTTCACCACAATAGATTTATTCGCCGGATCCACGCTGACCACTTCAAAATACTGCCATTGCGGCTCTACCTGCGCCATCGGAGCCATAATATCTTCATTCATAACATTCATATCCTCTGATTCCTGGGCAAAACACAATCCTAACCCGGCAATTATAAAAAGGCATACTAAATATAAATGCGTTTTACGCATTAAACACCTCCTTGTATTTTGGGTAGCCTACCATAAATTGTCTGTTTTGTCAAGACAGCCTGCTTCGTTAAAGGACTTCTTTAATGCGGGATTGAAACTTAAAATATAAATAAGATGCTGCCAGCGCCTTGAATAGATCTCCGGCGACAAAAGGGACGAAACCAAGGAAAAGCGCCCTTTTAAAAGTAAGGCCAAG
>JAHJJA010000162.1 GCA_018822885.1 Candidatus Omnitrophota bacterium | reverse complement strand
CCTTCTCATTGATAGGTAAAGATAAGAATGGGCGTCTGGTGCAGGTATCTATGTGCGGTGATCCGGCGCAGAAAGAAGAATTCAAATTAGCGGATATTAATAGGATAGTAGAGAAACTAAAACTCGTAGATGCGATTATTTTGGGCACTAGCATGGATGTCCAGCAATATGTTGAGGGCAGCCCGCTTATTGAGGCCGAAGCCAGAAAGGGCAGCGTTGATCAGAAGGTCCCTGCTGCACAAAAAGCGCCTGCGAGGTCATTGTCTACCATTATATATGGCACTTATGTTGGAAGCCAAATAAATTCCGGCGCAGTAGTTAGGACAGAAGGCGCCTCCACCTCCACCAATGGTAAAGTCTCGGTGCTCGATCACAAGATCGTCGATCTCTACATTAAACAGGCGCAGCTTGAGGGAAGAGGTTATCTGCTTCAGGGCTTTATTTCAGATTGGGGATACCCGGAGCATAATGATCCCAATGTGGATAAATTAAACCGCGCGCTTATTCTGACTGCCGGATTGAAAATCACACTGCCATACGTGGGTACAGTGGATGTCTATAAGGCCTTACGCAGCGCGAATATCGTCTTAATCAATCCCAATGACCGCGCCCCTCCGCAGGATATGCATTTTGGCGCTACCCGTTCAATCCTCTATATACTCTGCCCCATCCAGAAGATAGCGGTTTCCAGCCTGTCCAGAAAACTCATCCATGAAATCTGCGAAGGCACTGCCAAGCAGAGGATCATTGCCGAAGGCGGAACCTGGACCGAACAGATCGCTAGAGAAATGCACGCGTATCTGGAGAACAGTCTTAATAAGAGCATTAAACTCAACCGCTCTAATTGGCCTTCTGTTCAAACCAGGCACATCGCCTTTGTTACTCCTGAATTTTACCTTACTGCAAAGATAGGCGGAGCAGCAGACGCTACTCATGGCCTGGCTATGGAATTTGCCAGAAAAGGCCACCGCGTCAGTGTCTTCACCAATAAATACGCAAGCCTTCCGATTAAGAATCTCAATTTCAGGTATATGGGAAGTATCTGGGTAAATCTCGGAGATTGGACCGCCGAAGTTTATGTTATGAAAGCCCAGCATCAGGGTATTGATATTTATACCTTAGAGCATGGATATCTTACCAGGAAGCCTTATATCGACGAGATAGGGCTCTTACAGTCGATTATGCTTTCCCGCGGCTCGCTTGAAGCAATGAAGGCCTTTGGCATTAAGCCGGATATTATCAATGCCCATGATTGGCAGGCAGCCTTGACTGTCGGCTATTTAAGGGCGCATCCGGATTACAATAGTTATTTCTACGGCACAAAAGGTATCTTTACCGTGCATAACTCCGGCGTAGGCTATCAGGGAGAATATTCTTCAAGCGAATTTTACAGGCTTGGCCTGCCGCAGGAAGAGCTGCCGGGTTTCGAATTTAATAACCGGTTGAATCTGATAAAATCAGGCGTTGTGCACGCGGATAAGGTTAATACCGTCAGCCTTAATTATGCTTCAGAGCTCTTGACTCCTTTAGGAGGCGGCGGCCTGCACAATATCTTTCTTTCCAGAGGACTTGATTTTGTGGGTATTGTCAACGGTATTGATTATGAGACCTGGAATCCTAGGACCGATAAGACCTTAAGCGCTCCATATAGCAACTATGATGTTGATGATAAGAAGCCGTTGAACAAGGCTGCTTTACAGAAGGAACTTGGCCTTGAGGTCAATCCCGATGCCATACTAATCTCAATGATCGCGCGTATGGACAGGCAAAAAGGCGTTGAACTTCTTGGCCCGATGGTAAGAAGGCTTTTAACGGAAAATCCCCGTGTGCAGGTGATTATCGCCGGCAAGGAAGCGGATAAACAGGCGGTAGATCAGATAAGGCATTTGTGGAGTGAATTCCCGGGAAGGGCGTATGTGTGGCCCAAGTTTATCGACGAAGATGTAGCCCATCGCATATACGCCTCAAGCGATATATTCCTGGTGCCTTCTAAATTTGAGCCTTGCGGGCTGACCCAGATGATCGCCTGCCGCTACGGAACAATCCCGGTGGTCAGGCGCGTAGGCGGCCTGCCGGATACGATTATGGATTATGAACCGGAAACCAGAGAGGGCCAGGGGTTTGTATTTGATGGTTACAACTCCGAAGAATTATTACAGGCTATCCAGCGGGCCATAGTAGTGTACGCGGATAAGGAGCGTTGGTCAGGCCTTATCCAGCAGGCAATGCATAAAGATTTCACCTGGGATTACAGCGCGGCAAATTACACCCTGCTTTACGAAGATGCCCTTACCTTTAAGAATGAGGAGGAGATTGTAACATCCTTACGCGGTAAGCATTCGCCAGCAGATATTCAGGATTACCGAAATCGTGTTCAGAGGGCAAGAGAAGAGGGTAAATTCTTCCCGATCACAAATGAACAGGTCACCCAGCAGGCCAGGGGAGATTTGCGCGGAATAGTCCTTGAACTGCCGGAAAATCAGGGCTCCTTACCTATATTAGATGTATTGGCAGGCAAGCAGATATTCTGGATCGCTGAAAAGATCCGCGGTCCGCCGGATGCCTTTGCTGAAGGCGACTCTATCTATGTCTTCCTGCACAAGTCAGAACTTATTTCCGAAGTTATTTGCGGGATATTTATTCATGAATTAGTAGAGCAATCTCTTGCCGGCAAAGGCATAGACGTTATGCGCGCCCATGATCTTGCCAACGCGGTATGCCGCGATTTCTCCAGGGATGAAGAGTTCTCTCGCAAGGAGACGATTCAGGAACTTATCGAACCTTGTAAAGCCGATATTATGAAGGTGATGAAGCTTACAAATGATAAGGAAAGGGCAAGGCAGATGGGGGAGATCGTAGATATGGTTGATGGGCTTAAGGTTGATGGCAAGCCTATGACTGCAGACGATCTTGAAGTCGGAGAGGTGGAGCTGTTAGATACCTTTGAGGAGACGGTAGACGCTGTTCTCTATGGCAGGCTCAAAACCCAGGCAGAGGATATGTATTTGGAGGGCCGTTTTGTCCCGCATTTTAATTTCGGAGGGGCAGCCACCCGTTTAGGTTTAGGCGGGATGTATTTTGTGCAGGTCAAGGAAGTGGCAAAATACCTCTTAGGGATGGATTCAAATCTTTCCGGAGAGCAGAAAGAGCGCGTTCAGGTCAAGCTTAATGATCATTTTCAGGAAGCAAAAGTAAAAGAGGCTAAAGATAGGAGATTAACAGAAGAAGAAGCAGAGGCATTTCTCAAGGAGCTTAAGGATAATTTTTACGCAGAGATAAGAGCAAATTATTCAAAATTGGATTCCTCTGAAGATTCAGGGATGGGCCCAAGACAGATACAGGCTTATTATCGTGCCTTGACCAGGCTCGCGCAAGAAAGAGGCAGGGACGTAGAGCAGGTATTAGATAAGGCAATAATCATCGTGCATTTTAACGACAAGATCCTTGAATCTGCTTCTAAGGACATGTTTGATCATGGTTTTTATGGCTTTAGAGGAGAGAATGTCTATATACTTACCGATAGAGTTTTTAGGGGCTATGCCCTTGATTTAAGGACCGGTACTTTATTCCTTCAACAGGACAGCCAATTACTTCCTCCGGGGCATGGTTATGCCTTAGAGCAGTTTAATAGAAAAGGGCAGGTTTATCAGTTAGATGAAAATGGGAAGCTGTTTAAATTAGAAGATACTATTTTAGATATCCTTGACAACCGCCAGGTGGAAATGATGAGGACCCAGCGTATCAATGATCTTACTATGTGGACGCATGACGTCTTGAGCATTGAGCGCCTGGCTTTCTTTATCTATGCTGCCCAGCGCGGCAAAAAGATCGGCATTGAGCTGGTGGGCAATCCGGAGGGGCAAAAAGGCGGAAGTTATCTTCGCCTGAAAGGCACCAGGAGGGCTTTTCTCGCAGAGAAGCTCGCTTTGCTTGCCAAGCACTTAAAATCGCTTCTGGATAAAGCAGGCAGAGAAAAACTTCCTTACAATGCCTTCAGGAATTATTACACGGTCAAGGGATTGAAAAGTATACTGAAAAGGACTTATCTGCCCAGGTATCTTAAATACGAAGGCGGCTGTTTCTATACGGATATGGTCACCGGAGACGTCACCCAGCTTTGCGGTGATAGCGTTGTAGCCTTTAGGATCAATCGCGACGAGAATATTCATGATCTAAAGGCCCAGTCTAACCTGCTTGAAGGCTTGCGTTTCGCGTTGATCTATGAAAGAGGCAAGCCGCAGGCAGAGCAGCCGGCCGCTTCAGACGATCAGGCCCTTAGCGATAATCTGGCTTGGCATGAAAAAGCCTTGCCGGGTTCGGTAACTTTGGATATACAGCGAAAAAATGAGGTTATTGAAAGTGTGGAGCGCGGCCTTATTGCAGATGGGTTGATCCCCCAGGATGAATCCAAGAAAAAAGTCTTGATCGAGATCGTTAGAAAAGCCCTATCCGCCCATCTTGATGCCCATAGTGCTTATCGCGGCGTAGAAGATGCCCCCGCGACTGTCTTTGGCCTTAAACGCCTTGAGATCCAGTGTTTAAATATCTACCGTCTGTTATTGCTTGCGGCAGAGAATCATCTTAAAAACGTCCAGGATAGAAATGCCGTGGTTGCGTTGGTGCACACCCCCTATTTGGATATTCTGCCGGAGCTTGCCGAGGAACATATAGAAGGCGGAGTTTTGGATAATAACGAGATCATAGTAGTCATTCCCGCAGCAGCCGGAGATGCTAAGATAGCGCAGATCCGCAATAGCCTTTCAAGTTTAATGACCGGCTCTGCTTTAGAGTCGGTGGAATCATGGGAGTTAAATATAGGGCTTCCGGATAATTTTGCCGCATCGGCTAAGAGCGTAGATTTTATCGTAGTTGCTTTTGAGGTTGAACAAAGGGCTCCTGCCGGAGCAAGAAAACGCATGAGCGAAGAGGATCTGGCGATCTTTGCCAAGAAACTGTCTCTTGCCCAGGCTGGCCTTGTATTTTCTGCGAGAGAGCTGGAAAGCCGGGTTCCGGTAGTTATCAGTTCAGTGAAAGCGGCTAGTTTGCCGTTACTATTCATTTCCGAAGACGAAAATTTAGTCCGCGCTCTTCTCGATCAGTATCTCAAGAGGTTCTTTGGCAAGGGCAAAGCGGTTATCCAGCAGTTCGTTAACAATGATGATACCCTGGCGGCATTAGAAAGAGGGGCGAGGCCGGACATAGTATTTTTGGATTTTGCTATTCCCGGGATCCTTACCCAGGAATTATATAAGCGTATCCGCGAGTTGTCGCCCGCAACAAAGGTCATTGTAATGAGTGCTTTCTCTGTTAAAGATAAAGATTTCCGGGGAAGATTCCCCGGAGTCGATGCCTTTATGCAAAAGCCATTTGATGAGTCTACCGTGCAAATGAAGCTGAACATGCTGGGCTTTCCGGGCGGGCAGGCTTCTTCGATGCGTGGAAGGCATTCTGCAGAGGATATCAGAAATTATCGCGACCGGATAGTCAAGGCTGGTTCAGAAGGACGCTTCTTTAACGTAACACACGATAATGTCACTAAGCAGGCAAAGGCGCTTTTAGAGGGGATGGAAATAAGATTATCCAAAGATGTCTCTATTGTTTTAGGTGAAGAATCTTTTGCCCGGAAAGAGGTGGTTTGGATCTCCGAGGAAACGCGCGGCCCTCCGGATGCCTTTGCGCAAGGTAACTTGATCTATGTTTTCCTGCACAAAGCCGATTTGATCCCATTGACTCTCGCCGAAGCCATACTCCATGAAGTAATCGAACAGTTTTTATTAGAAAGACAAGAAAGTAATATCGATGAAGCGCATGCGATCACCGTAAGAGCGGTAAACGAAAACTTTATTATAGATAATCGTATTTTGCGTAGAAATATTATCAGTGTTTTAACCAAGCCGCACATGGGAGAGCTGATCGCAGCCTTGAAAATAGCCGACAAAGAAGAAAGGGTTGGAAAGATAGAAACCATAGTAGATGCGACAAGTGCGCTAAAGATCGACGGGAATCCTATGGCTGCTGATGATCTTGAGGTCGGTGAAGTCGAGTTATTAGATACGTTTGAAGATACGGTGGACCCTGTGAAGTATGGCGAACTTAAGCGTGAGGCAGAGGATATGTATTTAGATGGCCGCTTTGCGCCGCATTTTAACTTTGGGGGAGCGGCTACCCGTTTAGGCCTAGGCGAGATGTATACGGTCCAGATAAAAGAAGCGGTAAGGCATCTCTTGGCTATGGATTCAAACCTTCCCGGTGACCAGCGGGCGAGAGTAGAAGCCAGAATGGATGACTTTTTTAATGATGTTCAGAAAGCCGAGATAAAGAAAAGAAAGCTAACGCCTGATGAGGCAGAGGCTTTTGTTCGTAAATTCAAGAATGATTTTTACGAAGTAATAATGGAAGCATATACTACGCTGGATAGTTCTGAAGACTCCGGAATGGGCCCAAGGCAAATACAGGCGTACTATCGCGCGTTGACCAGGCTTGCGCAAGAAAAGGATAGGGATGTTGAGCAGGTTTTAAAGAACGCGGCAATCGTCATCCATTTAAATCAAGAAGTCCTTGGACGCGCTTGCGAAGATCTCTTAGCGCATCGTTTCTATGGGTTCAAAAGAGAAAATGTCTATATTCTGATAGATATTGTTTTTAGAGGCTGGGTATTTGATTTGAGGACAGGCGCTTTGATTGAAAATGAAGATAGCAAGCGATTGCCTCCGGGGCATGGCTATGCCTTAGAGCAGTTTAATAAACAGGGGCAAGTCCATCAACTGGATGAATATGGAGAACTAAAGCAGTTAGAGGGCAACCTCCTTGATATTCTTGATAGCCGCGGCGTCGAGTTCATCAGGACGCAGCGTATCAATGATCTTACTATGTGGACGCATAATGTTTTAAGTATTGAGCGCCTGGCCTATTTTATCTATCAGGCTAAGGAGCGCGGCAAAAAAATCGGCATTGAGCTGGTGGGTAATCCGGAGGGGCAAAAAGGCGGAAGTTATCTTCGCCTGAAAGACACCAGGAGGGCCTTTCTCGCAGAAAAGCTCGCTTTGCTTGCTCCGCAGTTAAAGGCGCTTCTGGATAAAGCAGGCAGAGAAAAACTGCCTTACAATGCCTTCAGGAATTATTACACGGTCAAGGGATTGCAGTCTATTGTAAAAAGGACCCACCTGCCGGCATATCTGAAATTTGAGAAAGAAAGGGAGAGTTTCTATATTGAAATGGTCACCGGAGACGTCACCCAGCTTTGCGGCGATGATGTAGTGGCTTTCAGGATCCATTTCGACGAGAATATCCATGATTTCAAGGAGCCGAAGAATCTTCCTGAAGGGCTTGATTTTATAAGGCAATACGAGCAAGGAAAGGCGCATCGTGCTGGTTTTGCCTCGCATCGCGGTCAGCTTACCTCTGAACAGGAAGCGGAGTTAGCCGATATTATCGAGAGCGCCAAACAGGAGGGAAGGGCGTATGTTTTAAGAGGCAGTTCTGATCGCAGTTATAATATTCACCAGAGCAGGTATCATACCCGTATCCAGCTGGCTTCTAGTGTCATCCCGCACGCCCCTGTTAGGGCGCCAGACGGCTTAGGTTTGGTAGAGAAGGCCGACCTGCATGAGATTCTTGCTGCTGCTAATATCGTGCTGATCAACCCGGGAACAAGAGCGCCTCCTACAGATGCATGCGTACATATCGCTTCTAATACCATCTATCTTATTATGAGCATCAATGAGTTCATGGGATTGCCGGCGCTATCCTTGGCTAAGAAGCTTACTCATGAAGTAAGCGAATTATGGCTCTTGTCCTGCTTACAAAGACAAAATGTAGCAATAACCCCTGAAATCCTCAAGAATTCCCATGAATTTTCCTGTGGGCTTGAAAATTCACTTATCACACAGAATATTTTGGAGTATGGCGAAGAAGTAGGCGATGCTGTTATTCTCGGTAATCTCTATCGGGACTCTGGTAATGCCTGTTGTAATGAGATCTCTGCCCAGGAACCCAGCTGTGATGTTATAGTGATTACTGCCGGCGACCGGGATATGGCAGAGACCTATGATAAGATGTATAACAAGGACCAGAGGCGCAAGGGCAAAGAGGATTCCTGTATTATCAGGAGCGGTGTTCCTGTAGTCACCCAGCAGACCTTTGATCCCTATCCAAAGCTTGGAAATGGCGGAGCGCTGGCGCATGCGCTTTATAAATTAGGAGAAGAGCTTGATCAGTTGCGCCCGATCTGTCCGCATATCGGGGATAGAAAATTAGAGGAGTTGCGCATCGTGGTCATTCAGGCAGGAGGATTCGGCACTCGTCTTGCCCTTACCTTTAAACATTGTTCCAAGCCGCTTATGCTTCTGCCTAAGACGCTGGTAGCGGACCTTAATTTCAATATCCTTGATGAAGTGATCAAGGGCGCTTATAAGTTTACTCAAGCTTTAAAAGCACAGGGCAAGCCTGGGCTGGTGCTCTTAAATGGGGATGGGCTTTTAGTCACCGAAGCCGACCTCCACGATGGGATCGGGATCATAACCTATCCGGAGTTAAAGAAAAAGGCGCATAAGCAATTGGGAGTCGTGGTTTGGGAAGAGGGGACTCACCGTATCGTCGGTTTTCGGGAAAAACCTGATTTATCGGTGGATCCGGATTATTTAAAAGGTATGGTCGATGCTAATACCGCCAGTTTTGTGGCCACAGGCCCGCAATATCCGCAATTTTTAGGGAGCCTGCTTCATATAGCAAGAGAATTTATCCTGATGCCTGATGAGTCCACTCAAAAACCGGATGTTGACACTTCTAATGAATTTTTTGTCCCGCTTACTTTGGTAGACAGGGCTGATGCTGATCTTTCTGAAGAGGACCGGACTGCCATCGGTGCGATAGAAGCAAAACTCCCGCCGGATGTGCAGGATTGTTTCAGGTCGATCTTTAACTTTCATTTACGCCGTCATATCCTGATCAGGTCAGGCCTTGCTGAAGATAAAAATGGCAAACTCAAGGAAAAAGAAGTCAGTAATAAGACTATAACAAGACTCGAGTTTTATATGCGGGTCTATACTTTTATTATCACCCCCGGGAATTTCCCTCAGCTTTATCAAAGCGGAGAGCCTGTAAAGACCTTTTATCGCGATCTGGGCTCAACCTCTACCTATATCAGTGAGATCAGCAAAAGAGCGCTCTTGCATTTGATCTATGGTTTCCGCCGTATTTCTAATTCTCATATTGACACTGAAGCTGATATTTCCGGAGATGCCGTAATCTTGTCAAGTTATATACATGGAGAAGTAGAGAGAATAGAAAAATCGATCATCTATGGTTCCGAGATTCTTGGAGGAAGCTCTATTGGCGAAGGCAATCTCATTTGTGTGCCTAAAGGTGTTGTAAGAGTAAAAGATGATTCAGTCTTGGGTCAGGTTTTTGTCAGGCTGGGTAACTCTGCCTCCGAATATATGGTAAGATCCGTTGTTTTTTATACTCATGTTAGCGATGATGTAAAGGCGTTGATGGCTAAGGCTACCATGTTTAAACGTCCTCTTACGGAATGGCTGAATGAACATAAACTGCTTGATGAGCAGGGTAGGCTCAAAACCGATAGAGGTTATCTTATCCTCAAAGATGGTAAGCTGGCCTGTGTTAAGGAACCGTTTGAAATCACCGATAAGACTGATTTCTTCAGTCTTCCGCTTTGGCCTGTTACTGCTAATGATTCTTTTGATATGTCTTTGGTAGAGTGGATGAATATTTCTGATGCCCCTACTCCGGACTGTTATAAGGTTTCTTTTAAAGTCTCTCTTGATGTCATGGGTTACCTGCAAAAGAATAATCAGGTGCATAGCTCCGTAGCCAAGCATTTCCTGCAGTTAAGCGAAAAGATCAAAGGGGACCGTTCTTTTGAGCAGAATCGCCAGGTGCGCAATGTCCTTATTGTGGAAGACGCGCAATCTACCGCAGAGAGGTTGCATGAGACAGCTAAGCGGGTATTCCCATCGGCTTATATTGCGGTCGCTTACAGCGGCGTCCTGGCTAAGGTCGCTATTGACCATTGCGAAGAAGGTTTTGATCTGCTAGTCCTCGATTGGGAGCTTCCTAAAACCGGTATCGGCCCTATCGATGTAAACCGGTTTGTAACCGATGTCAATAAAGCGGCCAGGACTTTGGTTTTCTCTCAAGAAGTGGAGAAAATCAACGATAGCGACCTGGAGCGTTTATGCGGGGTGACTATAGTGCAGCAGAAGCAGGGGGTAGCCAATGATTTTAAGAAAATGGCGCAGATGTTATTAGAAGCAAGCAGGCCGGATGTCGTCCCCCTGGCTGAAGGCGAGGATACATTAGATGCCTG
>JAHJJA010000014.1 GCA_018822885.1 Candidatus Omnitrophota bacterium | reverse complement strand
GCAAAAGGCAGATGGATTCTTTAGCGCCTTGCAGTTTGAAAAGGCTAAAGGCGCCTATGAAGAGTTAATCAGGCAATATCCCCAATACAGGGGTTTAGGCAGGGTGAAATTGCGTTTAGCCGAATGCCTGCAAAGGCTTGACCAGTATAACGAGGCGCAAAAAATCTGTAAAGGTGTTATCTGGAGTGATTACGGGGCAGTTGAGACTGAAATGGCCAAGAGGCTGATTTTTGATTTTAAGTCGCAGGCAAAGCTTAGGCAGGAGAGAAAGAGTTTGAAAAAACAACTGCTAAGCGCCTCTCCTAATATGGCAGGCATGATATATTTTAAGTTAGGCGAGATTGAAATGAACCTGTCAGAATACGAATCGGCAGTAGAGAATTTTAAAAACTGCCTTAAGGCTAACCCGCCTAAAGAAACCGCCGCGCGCGCGGAGTTTGATATGGCCTGGTGCCTTCGTCAAATGCGCGAATATGGCCAAGGGGTTGAAGTGTTAAATAATCTTGCGCAGGCAAATCAGGGTAAAGACATGGCTGTCGGGGCAATGGCGCAAATGGCCAATATCCTTTACAGCCGCGGGCAGATAAAAGAGGCCGCGGACCTTTATTTAAAGTTAGCGGATGATAATCCGCAGAGCTCTTTGGGTTCGCTTTTATTGTATTCATCGGGAAGTATTTATTATTTTGATTTGAATGATACGAAGAAGGCGACGGAAATCTTCACACGTTTAAAGAATTCGTATCCGGTGAGCATGTACTCTTATTCGCCCTTTGGTTTAAAGCTGGTTGTATCCGAAGGCAGGGCCTTTCGTTTGAGCCCGACGAGAGAGGCGCTGCTTAAGAAGTATTATAACCCGATAGCCGGCTGGATAGAGAATTCATTTCCCGTGGTGACAAGGATAGTCAACACCACGATAAACAGGATGGCGCAGAAGCTTTTGGGCGAGAAAGAAGAGGCTACTTTTACAAGGGATTACACGGAAGAGGAGTTTTACAAGTTCGCGCTGGAGCCGTTTCTTTCTAAAAGAAAAGGCCAGATCCCAAGCGCCGGCATGAAGATAAAGAATAAAAAAATTTATGGACAAGCAGACGTCAACTTTGGTATACTTAAAGTCAATATTTCAGGTTCATCTTTACTTTCTTGCGCTGATAACCAGTTTATCTTTGATCTGGATTCTCTGAAGGTCGGTTTTGTGCCGATGCCTAAGGCTGTTTTAAGCGCCATTTCATATTCGGTGAACAAGGCCTTGTCAGAAGATAATTTTCCGCTTCAGGTAAAGAAGGTAGATGTCAAAGAAGGAGCTATTGCTATAACTTATAGGGTGATTAAATCTGATGAGGATTTCGCCGAGAGCCCGGAGAGCCAATGATAGAGCCTAATTTTAAAGAGAAAAGGAGCCCTGTGGAAGAAGAATTTGACGATACCTTAGCGCCCGCCGAAGAAGAAGGCTTACAATTTGAAGATTTTATCAAGATAATCAAGAAGCGCAAAGAAGTAGTCGTAGTCACTGTTATAACCGTTCTTCTGGTCGTCTTTTTTTATAATCTCACCGCAAAGAATATATATGAGGGGACTGTTAATTTATTGTTTAAGAAAGAGGATTTTAAATTAATCCCCAACATCATCCCCGAAGAAACAATAGAAAACCAGAACAAGTTATTGACCTCAAGGGATTTTGCCAGAAATGTGATGAAGCAAGCCCACCTGTATGAATATGCAGGTTATAAGAACTCACCTGATCCTGAATTGTCTTTCTTAGGCGACATCAAGACCCAAATAATCAAGAATACAGATGTAATAAAGATAAGTTATTTTTCTCCCGTGCCTCAATTTGCCGCTTCTGTGGCGAATTCAATAGCCGACCAGTTTGCTAATTACGATCTTGAAAAAAAGGGTAAGACTATAAAAGAGGCGATCGACTCTCTATCAGGCGAATCAGAGATCTTAAAGAAGAAGATTGAGGAAATCGACAATAAGATACAGGATTTTAATAAAAGGAATAATATTTCTTCTATCGCTGATCAGAAAAGATTTACCAATATGAAGATGGACAGCCTCAACAGGCAGATTACTGATTCAGAGACCCAGAAGATGAAATACCAGTCAGAGGCAAACAGGCTGCAGAAGTACCTTGATGAGAAAGAGGGCTTGAGTTCTCTTTCGGAGGTCAGGCAAAATTCAGTTATTAATAATCTAAAGAATGATTACGCGCGTAAGCTGACAGAGCTTTCTAAACTGGAAACCCAGCTTAAAGAGAAACATCCTGCTGTGCTACAGCTTAAGACAGAGTTAGAATCTTTGCAAAGGACTATTGATAATGAGAGCCGTAAGGTAGTCCAGAATCAGGTGGAGGAGTACAAGGCGCTTGTGGCTTTTAATGAGCAGCAACAAGGTATATTGAATGGGGAGCTTAAAAAGCAGATGGCTTTAGCTTCTGACCTTGAGAGAATGTCTTCAGAGGTGGAGGCGCTTGAGCGCGAAAAAGCCGCAAAGAAGGATATATACAACAAGGTCTTAAAGAATATAGATGAGGCGCGTACTGCCTTGAGTATGAAGATCAGCTCTGTCAAGATAATTGATTCGGCAGAAGTCCCGAGTTCTCCTGCGAGGCCGAAAAGGGCGCAGAATGTTATCTTAGGGATTATTTTGGGGATTGCATCCGGTATAGGGCTGGCTTTCTTCTTTGAGCATCTGGATAATACCGTTAATGACGAAGACGATGTGGACCAATATTTAAAACTTATTTTCTTAGGCGGGATTCCGAAGATAGCCGAGGAAGCGGATAATGTCGCAAAATGGCTGATCGTGCAGAACCAGCCGGAGTCTGTTACTGCCAGTCTCTTTAAGAGTATCCGGACAAATCTTGTGTTTATGAATAAGACCGGAGCGAGAAAGAGTATCCTTATTACAAGCGCTTTGCCTGAAGAAGGCAAGACTCTTGTGGCGTCAAATTTGGCCCTTGCTTATGCCTTGCAGAAAAAGGAAAAGGTGGTGTTGTTAGACCTGGATTTAAGAGTGCCTATGTTAGGTGAGATCTATAAGATCGAAGGGCAAAAGGGAGTTGCTGATTTCTTGTTAGGCGAGGCTGGGATTGATGAGATAATCAATAAGACAGGGACAGAATTCTTAAGTGTTATCACAGCCGGTTCCGGCAGCAAGAATCCTACAGACCTGTTTATGTCTGATAAGATGAAAGAGCTGTTTGCCGCGTTGTCCTCTCGCTTTGATAAGATCATTATAGATTCAGCTCCTATCTTGGGCATGGTTGATACCCTTATCGTATCCAGCCTGGTCAATGATGTGATATTGGTCGTCAAGGCAGGTACAAACCACAGAGACCTGATCAATAAAGCCAAGAATAGGATTACTGATGCCGGAGGCAAGCTCTGCGGCGTTGTGCTTAATTATTTAAAAGAGACTAAAGGGTTTATGGATTATTACTACGACAAAGAGGGCAAGAAGAAGGGGAAAACCGGGGATGAGGGGCCACTTGGGATTTTTTCAAAAATTTCCGGGATCTTTCAGCAAAGAGGTAAAAATGTTTAAAAAAAGCCAGGAAAACTTAAGAAAGCACAAAAGATTAATCGCCTATAGGCTCTTAAGTTATGAAGGCGGGCCTGTAGGGGAGTCGGTATTTTGCAATTTGAATAATATTTCAGAAGGGGGGGTGTTGTTTACTTCTCCGGAGAGGGTAGAGGCGGCTTCGGTTTTGCAGTTAAAGATCATCCTGCCTTCAAAAGAGTTACCCTTAGAGGCTGTTGGTGAGGTGGTCAGGGTAGAGCAGGTGGACGACAAAGAGCCGCATAGGTTCAAGGTCGCCTGCACCTTTAAGCAGATCTCCGATGAGAACAAGAAGGAGATCTGCGGCTTGATCGAG
>JAHJJA010000161.1 GCA_018822885.1 Candidatus Omnitrophota bacterium | reverse complement strand
CTTTAAGAATGACGGTAAACCGGCGGCTTCTTTTGGCCCCACTATGACCTGCCAACCAGAGGTCTCTTCAAGCTCACCGCTCATCACTGCAACATAACCGGGTATAACCAATTTCTTATGGGCCACTGCGTCAGTAACTCCGAACTGGTTTAAAGAATCAGAGATTTTGCCCGGTGTAAACTTTTCAGCTGCCCACGCCGTAAGCACAGACATCCCTTCGGTATCTACGCTTAAAATGTAAGAAGGGATCTTGCTGGCCTCGACTTCACCTAAAACAGTGTAGTAGCTAAGCGAAAAATTTGTCGTTACTAATACAGGCGACTTTTCATTTGCCTGGCCTACGGGATAAAGCTTAGGCTCTATCTGCAAAGGCTTCTGCGGATCGGTATAAATATTCTGCCTTAAAGTCAAAAGCGATAACGCCTGCCAGGACTCTATGCTCTTGATCAAAATTATCCCTGCGTATTTTGAGATAAACGTTGCCGCCTCCATCGCCTCTTCATATGGATCCGCAGAATCAATGATCGTTAAGACCGGATAACCTAAACTACGGTTATTCTTTTTTAAAGCCTGCCTTCTGATCTGTGTCAAATCAAAGATCTTCTCTGAGAGCGCTTTTTTTCCGGTATCCAGGATCAAATCAGTTACTCCCTGTTTATTCAGCTCTAAAGTAAGATTAGAAATCTCATCCAGATCCAAGGCGTTTACTACAAGCGGGGCCTTATATTCCTTTGCGATCTCTCCGATCTGAGAAAAGTTATTTTTATTTGCTGCATAAAGCAGCGGCCTTTTGTTTTTCGCTGTTTCCATGGCCTGCTTCAGCGCAAGCGTATCACTGCTCATCAACATCAAAGGAAGCGAAGTAGCAGCCGATACAAGCTTAACGGCCTCCGCGAATCTTTTAGCGTCGCTTTTGCTGCTTATTGCCACTATATTAACATCCAGTTTCTGCCCGACGCGCTCAAATTTAAGTTTATTGATCTTGCATATCCTGTCTTTGATCTCTGCATCCTTTAAAGAATCCTCTATAATAAATCCGATGCCGCAGGGACGGTGGAATTTCTCCTCGTGACGAAACATCACCGACTCATTACCGATCTCCAGTCTATTCTCCCCTTCTCCGATAGAGATCAATTTAATAGGGGGCTGGGCCGAAGCCTCAAGGGCCTTTTTTGATTCCTGTGAAATATAAGGACATTTTTCTATCACTACCGCTTTCTTAGCCAGCTGCATGGCAAACGCAAGACAAGTAGCAAAACCGCACTCTCGGCAATTTGTTTTAGGAAGCAGCTTATAAATGTCTAAACCTGATAAAGCCATGATCCTCTCCTTATTTTGAGATTTAAAGCCTTGATTCAAATAAATCCTGCGGCCTGCTTTTAAATAGCCTTAAAGCAAAAGCCTCTGAATCGCTATGGCCTTTTAATCCGCCTAATCGCTCTAACAGACCGGCCTTTAAAGAAAGCCTGATCTTTTTCTTATTTTTTAAATCACAAACCACTATCCGGATATCTTTGGCATTAAACTTCCTGATGTTGCCTTTTCCGTATGTCGCGCCAGTTGAAAGCTGCAACCCGTCTACAATACAGGATTTCGGTTTCTTGTTTGCGCCCCACACCGCTACTTCACTCCCAAAATATTTTTTACAACCGAGCTTTTTTAAAGCCAGCTCTCCTGCCAATAACCCCAAAACTAAATACGGCCCCAGGTGTCCGTGGAATCTGATCGCCTCTTGCAATTCTTTATTTATCTTCATTTATAAGGCTAGCAAAATACCCCGCGCCAAAACCATTATCAATATTGACAACCGTAACCCCGGGAGAGCAGCTGTTTAGCATAGTCAATAAGGCAGCTAATCCTCCGAAATTAGCGCCATAACCGCAGGACGTAGGCACAGCCACAACCGGACAACTTACCAGGCCGCTGACCAAGCTTGCCAAAGCGCCCTCCATTCCCGCTACCACAACCACCACGCAAGCTTTCTGTAGTACTGGAACATGCCCCATGACACGATGGACACCGGCAACGCCTACATCGTAAAGTTTAACCACCCGATTGCCCATCGCCTCAAGAGTAGCTACTGCTTCCTCGGCGACAGGAATATCCGATGTCCCGGCGCAGACAACCGCGACCAAACCCTTCTTTTTTCTCTCTGGCTTTTGCAAAAGATAGCCGAAATTTGCCCGAGGATTATACTTGAGTTTAGGAAACGACTTTTTTAGGTAGGCAAACTTTTTTCTATCGAGTTTTGTAAGCAGCAGATCCTGTTTATTCTTAAGCATCTGCCGCGAGATCTCTTTTAAATGCCCCCGATCCTTACCCGGACAATAGATAGCCTCGGCAAAACCCCTGCGCTCTTTTCTGTCTATATCGAGCTTCGCAAAACCAAGCTCGCAATACTTTGCTTTTAAAGCCATTATCCTTTAATATCCCCGGAAAATAATCACTAGCAGAACAATAATGATCAGTCCGGCAATTATATAAAAATCATTAAAATAAAAGAAATCGGCGAGCTTACCGGTAATCGGATTATTTTCGTGAAGTTCATGCTTTGAATGCAAGCCCCTCTTTGCTTTCTTAAGCTCAAGCACCTGGTCCTTCTTAAACCTCAAATACACCCCTCCGACTTTATAGGCCGGTATCGTGCCATTCTCCGCCAAATCCATCGCTTCCTTTTCTGAAATATGTAAAAGTATGGAGACTTCTCTTACAGTCAAAAGTTTTTCTTCTGCCATTTTTTAAATTATCCGTTTTTTCCGACGCTCCTCCTGAAGTTAACTCCGGGAGCCGCTCGGAATGAAACTCAAGGCCCTTAAAGACGGAGTTTCATTTCTCGATTTTATTAGAAGCGACCCAAGAATCTATCGCCTTTCTATCAAAACGCCAATCTTCCCCTTCGCGTTGCCCCGGAAGCTTCCCGGAATTCGCCCACTCCAGAATAGAATTCATGTCTACTTCAAGATAGCGCGCTAACTCCTGGGCATTTAAAAAATCATGCAGCATCGAGCAAGTCCCCTCTAAGACAGCGCCTTCAGCAACGTTAAGTCTCGCAGGAAAGATATCACCCTGAACAATGGCCGAGGGAAGCAATGTCAATCTTTCTTTCGCGGTGATCCTTCCTTTTACCTTACCCCCTACGATAATATTATCCCCTACAATATCAGCTTCGACCATGGCAGTTGTTCCGATAGTAAGATTTCCTCTCGTATCTAAGTTGCCGTCAAAATTACCGTTGATGCGCAGGTTGACAGGTTCCTTAAAACTCATGGTACCTTGCATAGAAGCATCAAGGTCCATTACCTTTTCTTCTACCTTCTTCTTAAACGCCATACCCACCTCCTTGAGTACCGACTCATCCCCAATTTATCTATTTTGCCTTTTTCTGTTCATCAAAAACAATGTTCTCAATATACCGCAAAAAGAAAAGTACAACCAATACGAGGACAGAAGTGAAAACAGCCCCGACATAAAAACCGCATCCTACTGCCATGCCGATGCCGGCAACCGCCCAAAGGCTGGCGGCAGTAGTAAGTCCCCTTATTCCTTCTCTATCCCTGATAATAGTACCGGCGCCCAGGAAACCTATGCCTGTGATGACTCCGGCTGCAATGCGTGTTGGATCCAAAGGAACCTTACTGCTATATATATCAAAAACATAAAGGGATGTCAACATGATAAGGCAAGACCCCAGTGATACCAGAATATGCGTCCTTAACCCCGCTGTGCGCTTATGAAATTGACGCTCTAAGCCGATAAGGCCGCTCAAAACAACAGCAAGCAGCAATCGCACTATAACTTGCATATCTGTCAACATGGATCAGCCTCCTTTATGTTTAGGGGGTTAGTTTGTGGTCGCGTTCAAATCAAGCCCAGAACTATAACCTTTTTTAAATAGCTGATAAGCAAAACCTGCGACCATTGCCGCGTTATCTATACAAAGAGACCTCGGGGGAAAATAACAGTTGATCCCCCTGTCTTTAGCAGCATTCAGAAATTTCTCCCTTAACCTGCTGTTTGCTACTACTCCGCCGCCGATCACCAACCTCTTGGTATTCTTAAGATCGCAGGCAAGAAAAGACTTCTGGATCAAGGCCTCTATCACAGTTTCCTGAAAGGAAGCGGCAATGTCTGCCCGCGAGCATCTCTCGTGACCTTGTGACTTGTGAACCTTCCCGCTTACGTAATATAGCACTGCCGTCTTTATCCCGCTAAAACTAAAATCCAGTGGATTCTTTGTACCGCAGCACTTAAATTTTAATTTCTTAGGATCGCCTCCCTCTGCTAACCTTTCAACAAGCGGCCCCCCGGGATAACCAAGGCCCAGGATTTTGGCCACCTTATCAAAAGACTCTCCGCAAGCATCATCTTGAGTCGAACCAAGCTGCTGTATTCTGTCAAAATTTTTTACGTAGTACAAACTGGTGTGGCCCCCTGAAACTACAAGAGCCGTAAAAGGAAGTGCCGGCCTTTCCCCGTTAAGAAAATTAGCGTAAAAGTGGCTGTGCACATGGTTAACGCCTTGAAGGGGGATACTTAAACCTAAACTCAATGCCTTAGCAAAAGATACTCCCACAAGTAAAGATCCCAACAGGCCCGGACCGCTAGTCACGCTTATCAACTTCAAATCTCTTAGCTGTAGGCCTGACTCTTTTATTGCTTCATCAGTGACAGCGGTTATAGTCTCAAGCTGCATACGGGAAGCTATTTCCGGAATAACGCCGCCATACTTCTTATGAAAATTCAAGCTCGAGCTGACAATATTAGAAAGAACTTTTTTCCCAGAGCAGACTACCGCCGCAGAAGTCTCATCACATGAAGTCTCTATGCCTAATATGTACATTCTCGTTTAACGTTAATCACTCTAATCCTACTTTATTTGACTAACTCGGATACAAACACAAACTTATATCCCTCTTCCTCCATCTTCGGCATCTCTTCTTTCAAAACCTTTAAAGTGACCGGGCGGTCATGCCCGATACCGATGGCTGAACCTTTTTGGGAAGCGATTCTTTTTAGCTTATTCAACTGCCCTTTAATATACAAAGAATCCCCTGTATTATCCAGAAACACATCCCTGCGCGCAAATGGCAAACCGATCTTGACCGCTGAACCGGAACATATTGAGTTTGCCGTGACATAACTGTCAAGAAAATAAATATTCCTTTTTTTTAAATCATTAAAAATAATCTCTATTATCTGCGAATCCTCGGTTATCTTAGAACCCATGTGATTAGAAACGCCCTTTACATGAGGAATACCCGATAAATCCTGGGAGATTATGGTTTTAATCGTCTTAATATCCATCGAAGGCAAAATAGTATTTTTTTCCAAGGGAATTTTAGCGCGCGGGGCCATCGGTAAATGCAATATTATCTCAAACCCTCGCTTATGAAGCTCCTCAGCAACATTCTTTGAAGAATTTAAATTCGGTAAAACTGAAGCGGTTATAGGATACCCTATCTCACCTGCGATCTTTAAGCTATTGGTATTATACCCCCAGTCATCGATAACGATGGCTATCCTGGCCTTTGCTTTAAGCGGCGCGGGCTTCTTTGGCTGTTTATAAGAAATCCGTAAGATAAAAACAGCTAAACCGGCAATAATCAAAACGAGGATCGCGATTATCAATTTGTAAAGCCACTTATCCCTCATTTGTCCTTTCTCTCCTTACCATATATTTTTATTGCCTTTAAGATGTCGACCGCGCGTATCAGCTGGTTATCTGATTTATAATCAAACCCGTCTTTTTTAAGCTCGGTTTTTTCCATCTTGTTAAAGATCTCCTGCGGATTTTCGAGTGTTTTTGAGTCTTGATCCTCAGGCCGCGCCAATAGCTCTTCTTCTACAACAATATCCGGGGTAATGCCCTTGCCGTGGATCTCGGTACCCAGGGGAGTGAAATATTTACTTGTAGTAAGCCTTAATGCCGAGCCGTCTCCAAGAGGTATAACAGTCTGCACAGAACCCTTGCCAAAAGATTTCTTTCCCAAAAGTATGGCGCGATTGTAATCGCGAAGGCAACCCGCGACGATCTCGCTTCCGGAAGCAGAACCCTCGTTGATCATCACGACCATTGGCAGATTCATTATCGGATTCGCCTCATTAGAAAGAAATTTCAAATTCTGATTGGACCTTCGTCCCTTAGTGTAAACGACCATTTTCCCTTTTGGCACGAATCTCTCCGTCACCTTTACCGCCACATCCAATAACCCTCCGGGATTATTGCGCAGATCAAAAACCAAAGAAGACATCCCTTGTTTATTCAACTTCTCTAAGACCGCGTTCAGGTCTTTAGGGGTGCTCTCCCTGAACTCGCTTAGCCTGATATACCCTATGCCATCCTCTAAGATCCTGGCCTCCTTGATATCCTTTATTTTAATTATGCCGCGGACGATCTTAATCTCCAGCAGCTTCTTCTCTCCCTCCCTGAGGATAGTCAATTGCACTGCTTCACCGGGCTTACCGCGCATCTTTCTTACGGCCTCGATCAAAGTCATATCGCGTGTAAGGTCATTGTTTATCTTGACTATGCGGTCACCGGCTTTTACCCCTGCTTTCCAAGCCGGGGTATCCTCTATAGGTGTAATCACTGTCAACAAACTGTCCTTGATCGTGATTTCTATTCCAAGCCCGCCAAATTTGCCTTCAGTTTCCACTTTTAATTCATTAAAACTTTCCGGATCAAGAAACTGGGTGTGAGGATCCAGCGAAGAGGCCATGCCCTTTAACGCGCCGTAAATAAGATCCTTAGGCTTGACTTCGTCGACATAGTCACTCTGGATTATCGCCAGGGCATTAGAAAAGATCTCCACTTGACGATAAAGCTCATCCTGTTTCTTCTTATCTATTGCGGAAATCGCAAATGCCGCGCAAGCCAAGCTTATAATCATAATAGATAAAAAAACAGCTATTCTTTTAAACATTTTCAAGCCTCCGCTTAAGTATTTCCTGCGCAAGTTTCGGATTCGCCTTGCCTTTACTCTTTTTCATCAGCTGGCCTACTAAGAACATAATCGCGTTTGCTTTGCCGGATTTATAATCTTGCACAGACCGGGCATTTTCTTTTATCACTTCATCCGCGAGATTTTCTAAAAAACTGGAATCGGAAATCTGAGCTAAATTTTTCTCACCTATTATCGCTTCGGCAGATTTTCCAGTATTAACCATTTCTTCCAAAACCGATTTTCCAACAAGATTAGAAATAATTTGCTTTTTTTCAACTAAAACAATCAAATCAATAAGATTTTCCGGAGAGAGTTTTTCTTCGGAAATGCCGCGATTATGGCTGCTTGCGATCGCCGACAACGCTCCGATTAACCAGTTCGCTACAGGTTTTTTATCTTTATCCGCAAAGGCCTTAAAACACTCTTCGGCATACCCCGCATCTTCTTTATCGCAAGTCAGGATTTGAGCGTATACTTCCGACAATCCATACTCTTTCATAAATCGCATTTTCTTTTCCTGGGGCAGTTCCGGAATATTTTTCTTGATCTCGCCTATTCTATCGGCCGAGATAATAAACGGCGGAAGATCCGGCTCAGGAAAATAGCGGTAATCCTTTGCCCCTTCCTTAGAGCGCATAGAGAACGTCTTCATCTGCTTCTCATCCCAAAGAAGGGTCTCTTGAACGACTTTTCCCCCCGAATCCAAAACTTGAGCCTGGCGCTCGATCTCATAAGAGAGGGCGTCCTTTACCGCCTTAAAAGAATTCATATTCTTTAATTCTGCTTTTGTGCCCAAAGCCTTCTCCCCGATTTTTCTGATAGACACATTAGCGTCACAACGTAATGAGCCCTTTTCCATATCGCAATCGGAGACATCAAGGTATTTAATGATACTTTTTAAATTGTTCAGATATTCATATGCCTCAAGCGGAGAGCTGATCTCCGGTTCACTGACTATCTCAAGAAGAGGCATTCCGGTGCGGTTATAATCCACTAAACTTACTCCCTGCTGGTGGATCAATTTTCCCGCGTCTTCCTCCATGTGCACGCGTGTGATGCCGATACGCTTATGCCTGCCATCAATCTCTATGTCAAGGAATCCCTCTCTGGATAAAGGCAGATCATACTGCGAAATCTGATAATCCTTCGGCAGATCAGGATAAAAATAGTTCTTTCGGTCAAACTTGGTATACTCCTGCACCTTGCAATTAAGGGCGAGGGCGACCTTGACAGCATAATCCAGAAAACTTCTATTAAGCACTGGTAATGAACCCGGAAACCCAAGGCACACAGGACAAACTTGAGAATTCGGCTCGCTGCCAAATTCAGTGGAACAGCCGCAAAAGGACTTGGTCTTTGTCTTTAACTGAACGTGCACCTCTAATCCGATTACTACTTCGTAATTCATCGTCTTTCGTTTATCTTAATATTATAATTTTGGTTTAACTTTATGCCATTCTGTAGCCTGCTCATAAGCGTTAGCGACCCTAAAAAGCATCTCTTCATCGAATGGCTTAGCCAAGATCTGTAATCCTACGGGCAAACCTTTCTTGGTAAAACCGCAAGGAACCGATATCGCCGGTATCCCGGCAAGGTTTGCAGAGATAGTATAAATATCGGATAGATACATCCTTAACGGATCATCCAGTTTTTCTCCGATCCTAAACGCCGGAGTAGGGGAAGTCGGCGTGACAATACAATCGCAATCTTTAAAGACCTCATCAAAATCGCGCTTTATAAGCGTGCGCACTTTTTGGGCGCGCAGATAATAAGCATCATAGTAACCGTGCGACAAAACAAATGTCCCGAGTATTATCCTGCGTTTTGCCTCCTGGCCAAAGCCCTCTCCGCGCGATCTTTTGTACATATCGATCAGCGAGCCTTCTGTCCCGGACTTGCCGCTTTCAGCCCTGAAACCGTATTGCACGCCGTCAAACCTCGCCAGGTTTGAGCTGGCTTCGGCCGTAGCGATTATGTAGTAAACCGGCACGGCATACCGCGTGTTAGGCAAAAAAACCTGCTTCTCTTCTGCGCCAAGAGTCTTTAGTTTTTCTATTGCCTCTTCTATTGTTGATTTTACTTCCGGATCCATCCCCTCTACAAAATATTCTTTGGGGATAGCGATCTTTAAGCCTTTGATATCTTTTTCAAGAGACTTAGTAAAATCCGGCACCTGCATATCTACGGAAGTAGAATCTTTTACGTCATGGCCGGAGATAATATTTGTCAACAGCGCGGCATCGCGCACATCTTTCGTAAGCGGGCCGATCTGGTCAAGGCTTGAGGCAAAAGCGATCAAACCGTAACGAGAGACTCTTCCGTAAGTAGGCTTAAGCCCGACCACTCCGCAAAATGAAGCCGGCTGCCTTATCGAGCCGCCTGTATCTGAACCCAATGCCCAAATAGCCTCATCGGCAGCAACCGCAGCCGCAGAGCCTCCGGAGGAACCTCCGGGGACACATTCTAAACACCAAGGATTACAAGCCGTGCCAAAAAATGAGTTCTCTGTGGAAGACCCAAAAGCAAATTCATCCATATTCGCCTTGAGTGAAAAAACTGCTGCTCCGGCACTCTTAAGTTTACTTATTACAGTCGCGTCATAAGGAGGCTTAAAACCATCCAGGATCTTCGAGCAACATTCGGTATTGAAACCTTCGGTACAAATATTATCTTTTATGGTAATAGGAACGCCCTTTAACTCGCCATCCTTGTGGCTTGTGACTTGGCAACCTTGCGCGCCCTTTCTCACATAGGCCCTGACTTTAGAATCAACCTCTTTGATCCTCTCCTCTAGAGATCGGACAATACCGGAAGAGATTATTTCATTCCTCCCTAATTTCTCGATCAACTCATGCGCTGTTAAAGTATTTAGTTTCACTCGATCACCTTAGGAACAGTAAAAAACCTGCCATTCTTACTCGGGGCATTAGCTAATGCCTTCTCGGCAGGCAAAGATTCTCCGGGAGTATCATCTCTTAAAATATTTTTAATCTCAAGGATATGGCTTGTAGGCGCAATATCTGAAATATCGATCTCTCTTAGTTTATCAATAAAATCCAATATCCCCTGAAGCTGCCTCGATAATCTCTCCAGTTCTTGCTCATTCAGTTGAATTCGGGCAAGATTAGCTACATAATCAACCGTTTCCTTTGAAATAGACATATACCTTTTTGGCCTTTCTATTCAATTATGCCGAGGATATCTCCGACATTAACCTCGTCCCCTTCATGCACCAGGATCTCGGAAAGAATCCCTTTTGCGGGACTAGGCAGGTTAAACGTGGCTTTATCCGTAGTCAATTCGACTAAATCCTCTTTCTCATTTACCTTATCGCCTTCTTTAGAAAACCAGTAAGAAACCGTTGCCTTATCTATCCGGTCTCCCAATTCAGGCAAAAATACCTTTATCATACCCAGTCTCCTTTTTAGTCATAACTTCTTTGGGCAGAATACCTTCCACTTAAACTAACATTATAACTATCCTGTAGGAGCTAATCAAGTGAAAATTGTCCGAACGAAATTAATGTATCGCTTCGCCTATCGCTTCTGAAAGAGTAGGATGAGCAAAGATCATTTCTTTGATTTGAGTGGTTTTGAGGCGGGCAGAAACTGCGAGTGTTAAAACGCTGATTAATTCGGTTGCGCGCGGCCCTATGATGGAGGCGCCGATTATTTCATTGGTAGACTTATTTGAGATTATCTTTATCAACCCCTCTGCCTCATCAATGATTCGCGCCATTCCTGAAGCTATAAAATCAAACTTATCGATTTTCAACTCTATCCCCATGGCTATTGCGTTAGATTCATTTAAGCCTACGCTTGCGATCTCAGGATCGGTAAAAATACAGTTTGGCACAATCGCATTATCCGCTTTTATTTGAGTGGTAGCGTTATTAATGATATTCTTCGCGGCGATCTTACCCTGATAAGCAGCGTAGTGCGCCAACATCACTTTTCCGGTACAATCTCCTGCCGCGTAAATATTAGGGACGCTTGTCTTAAGATAATCATCTACGATAATCCTGCCCCCCTCTAAAGCCACTCCTACCTTCTCAAGGCCCAAGCCATCAGTGCATGGAACCCTACCTACGCAGATCAAAACTAAATCAAATTCATCCAAATTCAAGGCGGAGGCATCGGTATCCAGAGTAACCTTGATGCCCTTTTTCTTAAAATTTATCTCCAGCTTCTTTGCGATCTCCGGATCCTCACCCGGAAGAAGCTGGGGCATTTTTTCAACCAGGCTTACCTGCGACCCAAGAACAGAAAATAAGCTTGCGAATTCACAGCCGATCACTCCCCCGCCGATTATCAAAAGCGAACGAGGGGTCTCTTTTAGATTCAATATATCATCGCTAGAAATTATTTTCTTGCCGTCAAACTTAAATTGAGGCAATTCAATAGGGCTTGAGCCGGTAGCTAAAAGTATATATTTTGATTTTAAGGTATCCTGCCCTGACCTTACTTCAGTATTAGATAAAAGCTCTGCCTCTGCAGAATAAAAATCAGTACCTTTTAAAAGAAACTGCATCCCAGCGCCAAGCTGCTGTACGATCCTGCTCTTTCTTTCCTGAACCCTACTCAAACTTATCGAAGAAGTTAATACCTCTACGCCGAAATTTTGGGATTTCTTAACAAGGGAAAAAACCTTTGCGGATTGAATCAGGGCTTTGGTAGGAATACAACCTGAATTAAGGCAAGTGCCGCCGACGTGCGCCTTCTCGATAACGCAAACCTTAAAGCCCCTGACCCTGGCGACCTGCGCTGCGTTAAAACCTGCCCAACCGGCGCCGATTATGATTAAGTCATAATCCATAATTTAAGCAAAGAATGATTTTAAACTATCAATATTCTTACGAATAGCCTCTGCGGAATTATTGAGAAATTCACTTTCTTCTCTGTTTAAATCAAGCTCAATAATCTTCTCTATGCCGCGCCTGCCGATCAGGGCGGGAACACCTATACAAATATCCTTCAGGCCATACTCCCCGACGCAATAAGCGGCAACTCCAAGAGAGCGCGATTCATTTTTAGCTACCGCTTTAACCAAATCGAAAGCTGCCGCAGAAGGAGCAAAATAAGCGCTGCCAGTGCCGAATAGTGCGACGATTTCCGCTCCCCTTCCTACGGTCTTTTTGATCAATCCGGAGATCTTTTCTTTATTGAGCAAAGTATCTAAAGGCTTGCCCCTGACCTTGGTGAACCTGGCCAAAGGCAACATCCCTTCTCCGTGACTTGCAATCACAAAAGCCTCGATCTCTGTAACAGGAACATCTAATTCTTTACTAATAAGATTGGCAAACCTGGAGGCATCTAAAGTGACCCCCATGCCAATAACTTTACGAGGAGAGAACCCCGTAACCTTAAGCGCAAAATAAGTCATAAGGTCTACCGGATTAGTGACTACAATAACAATCGCTTCAGGAGTGATTTTTTTGATATTCAAGCAGATATCTTTAAGTATCTGCGCATTCTTGGCAAGAAGTTCTTCGCGAGTCATTCCCGGCTTACGCGCTAAGCCTGCGGTGACTACTATAATATCGGAACCTTTGATATTTTGGATATCCTCAGCTCCCTGGATACTGTAATTAATATTAAGGAGAGAGCGCGCATCCTCCATGTCAAAGGCCTTACCTTGAGCAATGCCCTTTGCCACGTCAATAAGGACTACTTCTGCAAGATTCTCCTGCGCAAGGCGTAAACCCGTAAGGCTTCCTACGTTTCCTGCTCCGATTACTGAGATCTTCATATTTTTCCCAGCTTCGCTATTATCGCATCAGCCATTTCGCTCGTGCCGACACTTGAGGTATCCTTTGGATCTGTCTTTAAATCATATGTCACAAACTTGCCCTCAGAGATCACATCCCTGGTCGCCTTCTCAAGCCTGTCTGCAGCCTTTTCCTCTTTAATAAACCTAAGCATCAACACCCCGGATAATATCATGGCCGTGGGATTAACCTTATTTAATCCCTTGTATTTCGGGGCCGAACCATGCACTGCCTCAAATACTGCCATGTCATCTCCGATATTGGCTCCCGGAGCGATACCCAAGCCTCCTATGAGGCCGGCACACAAATCAGAAATTATATCTCCGTATAAATTAGGCAAAACAAGCACGTCATAGTTATGAGGCTTTTGGACAAGCTGCATCGCCATATTATCAACCAATGCCTCGTCAAAAATAACTTTTCCTTCATACTCTTGAGCTATTTTTCTTGCCGTATTCAAAAATATCCCGTCGGTGAATTTCATTATGTTGGCCTTGGTTATTACAGTGACTTTCTTACGGTTTGATCTAATCGCGTATTCAAAAGCGAACCTCACAATGCGCTCTGTAGCAAATTTAGAAATCGGCTTTATTGATATCCCGGAATCCGGCCGGATATTCTTTTTGGTGAAAGCCTCTATTTGGGAAATAATCTCTTTTGTAGCAGGCAGGCCTTCTTCAAATTCAATGCCGGAATAAAGATCTTCGCTGTTCTCGCGTATCACAACGAGATCTATATCTTTGTAATTACTTCTTACCCCCTCATAAGATTTGGAAGGGCGCACGCAGGCATAAAGATCTAATGCGTGCCTTATTGCTACGTTTACAGAACGAAAACCTGTACCGATAGGTGTACCGATAGGCCCCTTTAAAGCAACTTTATTTCTCTTGACCGATTCAATGACATTATCAGGTAAAATATTACCGAATTTTTCAACCGCATCTTTTCCTGCAATTGCCACCTCCCACTCAATCTTGACTCCGGTAGCCTCAATGCATCTTTGAGCCGCTTTAGCCACTTCTGGCCCGATCCCGTCTCCAGGTATTAATGTTATTTTATGTCCCATTATTCTTCTATACCTCCGGTAATTTTCCGTGTTTTTTATAGTAACTGACGATCCCGCCCTCTCTTAAAAGTTCCTGCATAAACTTAGGGAAGGCATTCACCTTTAACTCCGTATTCTTTGTTATGTTTTTTACGACTCCCTTATCCATATCGATATGGAGCATATCCCCCTCATCGATCTTGTCGGTGTCCGTTTCAATGAGCGCAAGCCCTATATTAAAACTGTTGCGATAGAAGATACGCGCGAACTTTTTAGATAATACGGCATTGATTCCGGCACCTCTGATCACCAGAGGGGCCTGCTCGCGCGATGAACCCATCCCAAAGTTATTTCCGGCTACTATTATCGAATTTCCGGGATTGATCTTAGAAGGAAACTCAGGATCGATATCCTCCATGATATGCTTGGAGAGCTCTTTTATATCGGTAATCGCGAATTTATAGCGGCCGGATATAATAAAATCGGTATTAATATTATCGCCCAGTTTTATAGACTTACCTTCTATTTTCATAGTCGTTTAAACTCATCGGGATTCTTGACCTTGGTCATAGCGACGTCTAAACTGATTAGGCCCTTCTGGGTCAACTCCTTTAAAGACTTATCCATCGTCCTCATCCCATACTGGCTTCCTGTCTGCATCAAAGTCGGAATCTGCTCGATCTCCTGCTCGCGGATAAGGTTTCTAATACCTGAAGTCGCGATCATCACCTCGGTTGCCAACACCCTTCCCGTACCGCTTGCCTTTGAAAGCAATAACTGCGAGATGACTCCCTGCAAACAGTCCGCCAACTGAAGCTTGACCTGAGACTGCTGATGCGGAGGAAACACATCGATTATTCTGGCTATTGTCTGAGGCGCATCAGGCGTATGTAGTGTGGCTAAAACAAGGTGCCCTGTTTCAGCGGCAGTCAAGGCAGTTGAGATCGTCTCTAAATCGCGCATTTCCCCTACCACGATAACATTAGGATCCTGCCTAAGCGCATGCCTAAGCGCTTCCGCAAAGGTGCGGGTATCCGCGTAAACCTCTCTCTGTTTGATTATGCTCTTCTTATTCTCAAAAATAAACTCAACCGGGTCCTCGATAGAAAGTATAAGGCACTCCCTCTCGTTGTTTATAAGGTTTATCATGGCTGCTAAAGTAGTGGTTTTACCCATTCCTGTCGGGCCGGTCACCAGCACAAGCCCATTTGCCTTACGCGCCAATTCCGAAGCTATAGCCGGTAAACCCAAATCCTCTATTTTCGGTATCTGTAGAGGCACCCTTCTAAAAGCAGCCTCAACGCAGCCCTTCTGCAGGTGTATATTGACACGGAATCTTTCCATGCCCGGAAGCGCAAGAGAAAAATCCAATTCCAGCTGCCTCTCGAAACCTTCTTTCTGCGGATCAGTCAAAATACTATAGACCATTTTTTTAAGATCCTGCTTATTCAATCGCGCCAGATCCGTGCGCAATATCTTTCCATCTATGCGCAAAAGAGGCGGTTCATTTTCAGTAATATGTAAATCTGAAGCGCCCTTTTCATTACACAATAACAATAGGTCTCTAATATCCATCCGAACCTCCTTAAGAGATTAAAAAAACTTACGGGGATCAGTAATATAACCAGTGAGCGCCGAAGCAGCTACGGTAGCAGGAGAAGCCAAATAAATAAAGGCTTTAGGATTGCCCATCCTTCCTTTAAAATTCCTGTTTGCCGTTGAAATTGCGATCTCGCCGTCGGCAAGAACACCATTATGCGTTCCTACACATGGGCCGCAACCGGGAGCGACAATAACAGCTCCGGCCTTGATAAAGACATCCACTATCCCAAGCCTAAGTGACTCTAAAAAAATCTCCCGCGAAGCCGGTGCGATGATGAATCTTACCCAGGGAGCCACTTTTTTTGATTTTAGGATCTTAGCAGCGACCTTAAAATCATCAATCCTAGCATTTGTGCATGTACCTAAGAAAGCTTCATTGATCCTTGTCTTCTTCAATTTTTCCGCATCAGTCACATTGTCTACGGTATGCGGCATGGCAACCTGTGGTTTTAGTTCTGAAACATCAAACTCAAAGACCTTTTCATATTCGGCATCTTTATCAGCAGAGATCAATTGGATTTTTCTCTTGCTTAACACTCTTGGCTTAAGCCAGGCGATAGTTTTATTATCTATCGGAGTAAATCCGCATTTACCTCCCATCTCAACGATCATATTGCAGATGGTAAAACGCCCGTCCATGCCCATATTATCGATTACCGGTCCGCAAAATTCAACTGATTTATAAGTCGCTCCATCAGCAGTTATTTCTTTGATAATATAAAGGATGATATCTTTTGCGAATATTCCTTTTGGGACCTTTCCCTTAACTATGATCTTAAGAGTCTGCGGCACCTTGAACCAATTTTTTCCCGCGGCAAGCGCTATAGCAAGGTCAGTCGAGCCGACACCGGTAGAAAGAGCACCCAGAGCACCGTAAGTACAAGTATGCGAATCAGCTCCCAAGACCAGATCCCCCGGTAAGATCTCGCCCGACTCAGGTATGACCTGATGACAAACACCGCAACCAATATCATAAAGGCGCGCCTTGATCTCGTTAGAAAAATCACGCATCTTCTTATGCACCCGCGAGACACCTTCACTTGGCGAAGGTGCGCTATGGTCGATCACCATGCAAAATTTTGTTTTCAGTTTTCTTAAACCCATCTCCCTCACCCTATCCACGATGATCGAAGAAGTCCCATCCTGGCCAAAAGCAAAATCCACTTTGCAGACCGCAAAATCACCGGCCTTAAGGCTTTTGCCCGCATGCTTGCTTAGAATCTTTTCCGCTATTGTTTTACCCATTCCTCTATCCTGTCTATGCCCTTTTGGAGCTGTTCCATACTCGTCGCAAAACTTATCCGCACAAATTCATCCATCCCGAAGCCTGCTCCCGGAATAAGGCTGACGAATTTATCCTCGAGAATACGATTAGCGAATGTCGCTGAATCAAGTCTGGTCTTAGAAATATCTAAAAAGATATAAAATGCGCCTTTAGGTACAACAGCCTTGATTTTTTCTATCTTCTTGAACCGCGAAATACAATAATCTCTTCTTTTCTGAAACTCCTCCCGGACCTTATCGCAAAATTCATTTTGCGCGCTTAAAGCCGCGATAGCAGCGGCCTGGCTTATTGATGCCGGATTTGAGGTGGAGTGATCCTGCAGACGAGAAACGCCTTCGGCTATCTCAACTGGCGCGCCGAAATACCCAATACGCCACCCCGTCATAGAGTAACTCTTAGATAAACCATTTACCGTGATTGCTAAATTATATATATCTTTATCGAGGCTGGCAATAGAAACATGTTTTTCGCTATCATAAATAAGTTTTTCGTAGATCTCGTCGCTTAAAACAAATATCTTATTTTTAACGCATACAGAAGCGATCTCCTCCAGCTCCTTCCTTGAATAAACGCATCCGGTCGGATTCGAAGGGCTGTTCAGAAGAAGAAGTTTTGTCTTGGAAGAAATATTCTCCTCTAGGTCTTTTGCGCTAAACTTAAAATTATTTTCCGGTCTCGTCTTAATAAAGCGAGGGCAACCTTTGGCTAAATTTACCATCTCCGGGTAGCTTACCCAATAAGGCATAGGTATAATTACTTCATCTCCGGGATCAACCAACGCCATCACAACGTTAAAGATGCTGTGCTTTGCCCCGCAGGAGACTACAATCTGATTTGGGGCATACTCTAAAGAGTTATCTTTTCTGAACTTATCGCAGATAGCTTTTTTTAATTCCGGCGTACCGGTAGTAGGGGTATATTTGGTGAAACCGCTTTTAATAGCAGCTACCGCAGCATCCTTTATAAAATCAGGGGTGTCAAAATCAGGCTCCCCGGCCCCGAAATTAATTATATCCTTTCCTT
>JAHJJA010000160.1 GCA_018822885.1 Candidatus Omnitrophota bacterium | reverse complement strand
TTTAGAAACCGAAAAGGAGTATTTGGAATGTTTAAGCGCCGCAGAGTAATAATAATCCTTGGAATAGTTTTTGCCGTAGCGCTTTCTTTCTGCGCGTTTTTACGGCGACAATACGTGGTGCCGATCATCATGTATCATTCTGTTGAAAAAACACCCCAGCCAGAGAACAGGATCAGAGTTTCGGCGGCAACCTTTGAACGGCAGATGCGTTTTTTAAGACAGCGCCATTATAATGTGATTTCTTTAGAAGCCCTTGGAAATTTGATCAGAGAGAAAAGGAAGATCCCCCCGAGGACTATCGCGATCACCTTTGACGACGGCTACAGGGATAATTTTATTTATGCGTTTCCTATATTAAAAAAATATAATTTTCCTGCGACTATATTTATAATAGTCAATGAAGTCGGCAGGCAGCAAGAGGACAGATTGAGCTGGGAAGAGATCAAAATAATGCAGGATTCCGGCCTTATTACTATAGGAAGCCATTGTCTTGGGCCTGAACCGCTGATAAATATCAAATCTGAAAAAGACCTAAGAAAGGAGATCTTTGATTCTAAGAAGATCCTTGAGGAAAAACTGGGGCGCAAGGTCGACATCTTTAGTTACCCCGGAGGCATGTTCAACCAGCATATACGGCAGCTTGTGATAGATGCGGGTTATAAAATAGCGGTTGGCACAAACCCCGGGAAAGATTATCCCGACGATGATATTTTTGTGCTAAAGAGGTTAAGGATCTCGGAGAACGCGGAGAATTTATTCGTATTTGCTGTCGAGACCTCCGGTTATTACACCTTTATGAAAGAGAATAAGAGAAAACATGCGAGATAATAAGCGTATTCTTATTTTTAATGTGAACTGGCTTGGGGATGTTTTGTTTTCAACGGCAGTAATAAGGAACATCCGTTATAATTACCCGGATAGCTTTATTGCTTGTGCAGTGCCAAAGCGCTGCCGTTCTATTCTTGAAGGCAATCCGTACCTGAATGAGATAATTATTTTTGATGAGAAAGATAGCCACAAAGGATTATTTGCGCAGTTGAGTTTTATCAAGATGCTCAAATCCAAGAAGTTTGATATGGTTTTTTTGCTACACCGTTCATTTACCCGCGCGCTTGTAGCGCGTCTTGCCGGGATACCCGAGAGGTTCGGATATTACACCAAGAAAAGAGGGTTTCTCCTGACCAAAAAAATCATTGCTCCGGATAGGGATAGCCTGCATCGGGCTGATTATTATCTTAATGTCATTGAGCAGTCCGGGCTTAAAGTAAAAGATAAATTTGCTGATTTTGTGTTTAGTGATACGGATGCTAAGAGTGTTGAAGATTGGTTAAGCCATCACGGGATTGCAAGCCAGGATTTTTTGGCAGTACTTAATCCCGGAGGAAATTGGCTCCCTAAACGTTGGCCAAAAGAGAATTGGGTGCATTTAGCTGAAGGTTTAGCAAAGAATTTTGGCGCTAAAATAGTCATTACCGGAGCACAAACGGATGTTGCCTTGGCAAGGTCAATACGAGAGGCGGTTAAAGAAAAGCCTGTAGTCGCCTGCGGAGTTTTTAGCCTGAAACAGCTCGGATCCCTGGCAAAAAGAGCGGATGTCTTTATCACTGCTGACAGCGGACCGTTGCATATAGCTAACGCGGTAGGGGCAAAAAAGATCATCGCTCTTTTTGGCCCGACCTCTACTATGATCACCGGGCCGCTTCCTCAGAGTAATACTGTTATTTTGCAAAAGGATGTAGGATGTCCTATTCCCTGCTATAAAGTAAAATGCCAGGATAATCGCTGTATGAAGGCGATAACTCCGGAAGATGTGATAAAAGAGATTCGATTAAAATGAAAGAAGTAAAGAAAATCCTGTTTATTACTCTTAGTAATATTGGCGATGTGGTCTTGACCCTACCCGCATTAGATGAGCTAAGGGAATATTTTCCCAATGCGCAAATTTCGGTGATGACTGCCCGGCGTCCGAGTGAATTGTTTGGAAACAATCCTCATATTAAGGAGGTCATAGTATTTGACAAGCGCGCCAAGCTAAGAGATAAGATCGAGCTGTTTAATAAGCTTAAGGCAATGAATTTTGATATGGCGATAGATCTACGCAATACATTTTTTGGTATATTTTTGCCTGCCCGTTATAAACTTCCAATTATTACTGGTGTGCCAGGGCATATCCGCCACATGCAGGAGCGCCATCTTTATAAAGTCCGCTCTTTATTAAAAAAGCTAAATGTCAAAAAGGCATTCGAGGCAAAGGAATCTTTGTTATTTATTAGTCCACAGGATAAGCTTTTTATTAAAGGGTTGTTATTGAAGAATGGCATTGCGGCCGGAGACAACCTTATTGTTATTGCGCCCGGAGCAAAAAGCCATACTAAGAGATGGGCAAAAGAAAAATTCTGCCTGTTGATCCCGCACTTAGTGAAAGAGTTTAAGGCAAAGATAGTCTTAGCCGGGGATCGTGATGATATCAAGACCTCTGAATATATTACTGCAAATTGTAAATATCCTGTTTTGGATTTGACCGGCAAAACTAATCTTTCGCAATTGGCTTATTTATTGATGTTTGCCAAGTTATTAGTTACTAATGACAGCGCGACTTTGCATTTGGGGAGCTATCTTAATATTCCGGTTGTTTCCATTTTTGGCCCTACCGACCAGGGAAAATACGGCCCTTGGTCGGCAAATTGCGCTGCGGTGAGAAAAGAGATTCTTTGTCGGCCTTGCGAAAAGGCACAGTGCAGACTCGGGACTTTGGAGTGTATTCATCTGGTGAAGGTAGAAGATGTTTTGGGTTCGGTAAGAAGGGTGTTGAGTTGTAAGGTCAGGAGTATGGAGGATAAGTTTAAAAGAATATTAATTGTCAGAACGGACAGGATAGGGGATGTGTTGTTGTCGACCCCGGTGATAAAGGCGATGCGCAAGGCCTGTCCCAATGCTTTTATTGCTATGATGGTGAGCCCATATGCTTTGGATATTGTCGAGGGTAATCCTTATTTAGACCAGGTGATTATTTATGATAAAGACGAGAAACATAAAAGTTGGGTCAGGTCAATAAAATTCACCCTGAATTTAAAAAAGAAAAAGTTTGATTTGGCTTTGGTTTTGCATCCTATCAACCGTGTCCATCTAATAACTTTTTTTGCCGGGATCCCTCATAGGATCGGTTATGGCAAAAAGATGGGATTTCTGTTGAGTAAAAAGTTTCAACATAGCAAGCAGTTAGGAGAAAAACACGAGTTAGAATATAGCCTGGATTTAGTGAGATATTTGGGAATAGAGCCAAGTGATTTAGATTTGTTTATGCCGATCAAGAAAGAATCTGAAAAGTTAGTAGATGATCTATTTGTGAGAGAAGGGATAGCTGGTTCGGATAGGTTATTAGCAATTCATCCGGGAGCGAGCTGCCCTTCAAAGATCTGGCCTAACCAGCGTTTTGCTGAAGTCGCCGACAGCTTGGCCAAGGAATATGGTTTTAAGGTGCTGGTTGTTGCCGGACCAAAAGACATGACGCTTGCGCAGTCGGTAGTCGGTAATATGAAGGCCCCGGTAGTGAATCTTGCCGGAAGGACTTCTGTCAGCGAGTTGGCAAGCGTATTGAAAAGATGCACCTTGTTTATCTCTAATGATTCCGGACCTGTCCATATAGCTTCAGCAGTGGGCACACCGGTCATCTCGATTTTTGGCCGTTCACAGGCTGGCTTAAGCCCTAAGCGCTGGGGTCCGATAGGTAAAAATGACCGGATCTTGCATGAAGAGGTCGGCTGTATTGAGTGCCTCGCGCATAATTGCAAAAGAGAGTTCGCCTGTCTTAAAGCGATAACTGTAGACGACGTCATAAAAGCAGCGTGGTCAATCCTGGCCAGCCCAAACAACCATTTACACACCTCGTAGGTGTGTAAATGGTAAAATAAGTTGATTTGTCGGGAATTTATGCTAAAATAAAAACTTCCCATGATTAATATTAATAAGGTAAAGAGATATTCGGTTAAGTCCAGGTTTAGCAAGGTAAAATCAGGCGATTTTGCCAAGGTTCCTTTCCGCAATAAGAGTTTTAAGGATTTTTACGGCTCTTTGCCTGATATTTTAAAGGCCCGGGATCTGCGTTGCGTGGTCGAAGCTGTTGTCAAGGCGCGTAAGGCTAAGAAGTCTGTAATTTTTATGGCCGGAGCTCACGTGATAAAATGCGGCCTTAGCCCGGTGATCATCGAATTAATAAAAAGAAAAATAATTACCTGCGTTTGCCTGAATGGCGCAGGGATCATTCATGATTTTGAGATCGCTTTTCAGGGCAAGACCTCTGAAGATGTCGCAAAGAGTTTAGTCTCTGGGCAGTTTGGCATGGGTAAAGAAACTGCTGATTTCTTAAACTACGCGGTAAAAGAGGGGGTATGCCAAGGTTTGGGGCTTGGCCAATCTGTAGCTAAGAAGATCAGCGAAGCAAAGTTACCCAATAAAAGATCGAGTATTCTTTATAATGCATTTATCCATAAAGTCCCGGTTTTGATCTTTGTTGCTTTGGGCACAGATATAATCCATCAGCATCCTTCTTTTGACGCCGCTAGTACCGGCGAGGGCTCTCTTCGCGATTTTCATGCGCTGGTTGAGAATATCAAGGGTTTAAATAACGGGGGAGCGGTTTTAAATTTTGGCTCTACGGTGATTATGCCGGAGGTATTCTTAAAGGCCTTAAACTTAAGCCGCAATCTTGGCTCAACAGTCAAGAATTTTACCACGGCAAATTTTGATATGATTTATCATTATCGGCCGGCAGCAAATGTTGTGTCACGCCCTGTCATGGGGGGCGGGCAGGGATTTTATATTATCGGCCATCATGAGATCATGCTGCCGTTATTGGCGCAAGCGATCATTGAAGAGGCCAAATAGACATGGAAAGATTGAAAAAAATAATTCAAAGGTTCAATAAGGCCAGGGTCTTAGTAGTCGGGGACCTCATCCTTGATGAATACATCTGGGGTAAGGTAGATAGGATCTCTCCTGAAGCGCCTGTGCCTGTGGTTTGGGCTAATCGCCGTACAAATGTCCCGGGAGGCGCGGCTAATGTCGCGAATAATATCACCGCTCTCGACGGAAAAGTCTGTCTCGTCGGCGTAGTGGGGCGCGATAAGAATTCCGAAATCTTATTAAGCGAGTTAAGAAAGAGAAAGATTGATTCAAACGGAGTTTTTATAGAATCCAGCAGGCACACTACTTTAAAAACGCGTATTATCGCCGGGCATCAGCAAGTCGTAAGGGTAGACTGGGAGAATACCGAGCCGCTTTCGCGCGCGATCAATAAAAAGATTTTTACTTTTATCGAAAAGAATATCAAGAATTTTGACGCTGTAATTATCGAGGATTACGGCAAGGGGGTAATAAATAAAGATCTTCTAGACGGGATCGTTTCGCTTGTGGATTCACAAAAAAAGGTAGTGACGGTAGATCCTAAGGAAGAGCATTTTCAACTTTACCGGGGGGTCACTTCGATCACGCCTAACCGCAAAGAATTAGAAAACGCGGTCCGCAATCTAAAACTTACTGATACTACTAATCGTTTCAAGATGAATAACGACCGGCTTTTTTCGGACAGGGATATCGATATCGCGGCGCGTCAGGTGTTGGAATATCTGGAGCTTGATTCGATCCTGGTCACTTTGGGAGAACAGGGGATGCGCTTGTTTGAGAAACAGGGGCGCATCACGCATATCCCGACGGTTGCGCAGGAAGTCTTTGACGTATCCGGAGCAGGCGATACAGTTATCGGAACGTTTAGCCTTGCGCTTTCCTGCGGCGCCGATAAGCTTGATGCCGCTTACATCGCGAATTACGCTTCCGGTATCGTCGTAGGCAAAGTAGGCACGGCGACAACTTCAAGAAAAGAATTGATCGAAAGAATAAACAGATAGAGGCAAGGGGGGCATATGGACGTAATTGGCATTATTCCTGCGAGGTATTCTTCGAGCCGCTTTGAGGGGAAAGTCATCGCGGACATTTTAGGAAAGCCTATGATCCAGCATGTCTGGGAGCGCGCAAAGCAGGCGTTGACACTTGACGATCTGATCGTTGCCTGCGACAACGAACTGGTAGCCAGCGTAGCACGTCATTTCGGCGCAAAAGTAGTGATGACTTCTAAGGGCCACGCCTGCGGCACGGACAGGATCATCGAAGTCATAAACGAGCTGGATGTAAAAGTAATAGTCAATATACAGGCGGATGAACCCCTGATCCATCCTTCGATGATAGATTCAGCGGCAAGGGCTGTTATTGATGATAAGAAAGTCACTATGGCCACGATAATGAAGGCGATAGAAGAGCCTGAAGTCGTAAATGACCCTAATGTGGTTAAGGTCGTGATCGATAAGCATAATTTTGCGCTTTATTTCTCCCGTTCACCTATCCCTTACCACGCCGTGAACTCCCAGATAAAATTGCCTGTTTATTTTAAGCATATAGGCTTATATGCATACACAAAGGATTTCCTTTTCACTTATAAAAACCAGCCTATTTCTTATTTGGAGCGGGTCGAATGCCTTGAGCAGTTAAGAGTATTAGAAGAGGGTTTTCGTATCAAGGTCATTGAGACTAAACACGACACTATCGGGGTGGATACTCCTGAAGATCTGGACAAGGTCAAGAGTTATTTAGAGACGGGGATAGTTTAAATGCAACAAGTCAAGATTAAAGATATCGTTATCGGAGGAAGGAATCAGCTGGTGCTTATTGCCGGGCCTTGCGTCATCGAATCAGAACAGCTTTGCCTTGAAACAGGCAAGAGGATCAAGGAGATAGCGGCAAAGTTCGGTATTCCCTATATTTTTAAATCGAGTTTTGATAAGGCAAATCGTTTATCGATAGAGTCTTTCCGCGGCCCCGGAGTAAAAAAAGGCCTCGAAGTCTTAAAAAAGGTCAAGGATAGATTAAAGTTACCGGTCCTCACTGATATCCACTGCCAAAAGGAGATCGATGATGTTGCGAGGGTAGCTGATATCATCCAGATACCCGCGTTTTTGTGCCGCCAGACAGACATTGTTTTGGCCGCGGCAAAGACTGGCAAAGCTGTAAATATCAAAAAGGGCCAATTCTTAGCTCCATGGGATATGCTTCCGATCGTTAAGAAGATCGAAGCTACGGGAAATAAACAGATTTTGATTACCGAGCGCGGAGTGAGTTTTGGTTACAATAATTTAGTGACTGATTTCAGGAGTCTTGCGATAATGCGCGATTTTGGGTATCCGGTTATTTATGATGCTGCTCACAGCGTGCAACTTCCCGGTGGGCAGGGAAAGTCATCCGGTGGGCAGAGGCAGTTCGTCGAAGGCCTGTCCCGCGCGGCAGTGGCCTTTGGCTGCGACGGGCTGTTTTTAGAGGTGCATCCTCATCCGGATAAGGCACTTTGCGACGGGCCCAATATGATCAGTTTGAAAGACCTGGAAAAGCTACTGAAGCAGATAAGAAAGATAGAAGAGGCGGTTTAAAATAAAGGGTTAGAGTGAAGATGAATGTGATCAAGAGGGCAAGGCAGGTCTTAGATATTGAAGCCGATGCGATAAAGGCGTTAAGGCCCCGTATCTCCGGAAATTTTAAAAAAGCCCTGGATATAATAACTAAGACTAAGGGTAGGGTCGTGGTAAGCGGTATGGGCAAGACCGGGATAATCGCCCAGAAATTTTCAGCGACACTTGCTTCGACGGGCACCCCGAGTTTATTTTTGCATACCGCAGAGGCGATTCACGGCGATTTAGGCAAAGTGACGCAGGAGGATGTCGTAATCGTGCTTTCAAATAGCGGCTCAACGGAAGAAATGAAAAAGCTCCTTCCGATCTTAAAAAAGATCGGCTCAAAGATAATTGCACTTACAGGGAACCCCGGTTCTGTATTGGCAAAATACAGCGATGTGGTCTTAGACGTTTCGGTAAAAAAAGAGGCTTGTCCTTTGGGCCTGGCTCCCACAGCTTCAACCACAGCGGCATTGGCGATGAGCGATGCCATAAGCGTTTGTTTATTGGAGCTTAAGAATTTCCAAGAAAAGGATTTTGCCTTGTATCATCCCGGCGGGTCATTGGGCAGGAGGCTGCTTTTAAAAGTGGATGATATTATGCGCCGCGGCCAGGCAAACCCGATTGTCAATGAGGACAGAAGAGTTTCCGATGTCTTGTTAAAGATCACCCAGTCGCGCGCAGGCTCGGCCAGTGTTGTGGATAAAAACGGAAAACTAATCGGGATATTTACTGACGGAGACCTTAGGCGCCATCTTGATTCGGATGGGAACCTGCCCAAGCGTAAAATTAAAGAAGTGATGACTAAAGATCCTGCCGTAGTAAAGAAGGGGATGCTTGCGGTTGAGGCGCTAAGGATCTTGAGGGAAAAGAAGATAGATGAGGTCCCCGTTGTAGATGATTTTATGCGCCCGGTGGGGTTGTTGGATGTGCAGGACCTATTAAAAGCAGGCCTCGTTTAATCTCCCTAAACAAAAAAACTTAAAAATGCAGGATTTTTACCAGGACCTGAAAGATAAAGTCAAAAAGATCAAATTATTTCTTCTTGATGTGGACGGCGTTTTGACCGACGGACGGATCATTTATGATTCGCGCGGGCACGACATGAAGCTTTTTGATGTCCACGACGGATTGGGAGTTTATCTTCTTCACAAGGCAGGAATAAAAACTGTTTTGATCACCGCAAAAGGCTCGCGCGCTATACGCCCTCGCGCCCGCGATATGCACGTGGCGGAGGTATTCGAAAATATCTCGCCTAAGTCCGCGGTTTTGGATAAGATCCTTAAGAAATATAAGGTCGAGCTAGATGAGGTTTGTTTTGTCGGAGACGATCTGGTGGACCTTTGCTTGATAAAAAGGGTGGGTTTTCCGGTTGCGGTCTTTAATGCCGCTCAAGATATAAAAAAGGCGGCCGCATATATTACCATAAGAGAGGGCGGAAGGGGGGCGGTCCGGGAGATCGCCGAGATTATACTCAAAGCCCAGGGGAAATGGGAAGAGGTTCTTAAGGCTTACGATGTTTAAATATTTTAAAATTACTAAATTAGCTATCAGATATTGTCTGTTGATCGGGATTTGGCCATTGATTTTTGGTTATTCTGTTGTATCTGCTCAAGATATGCAGCCACAGGAAGAGCTTTCTCCTCAGATGGGGAATGTCACGGATGCGGGGCAAGTCAATGATTTTTCTCTCGCAGGATACGGGGAAAAAGGCAAAAAGACCTGGGATATCGCCGGCAAGTCCGCCGATATTATGACGGATACGGTCAAGCTTAATGAGGTGACCGGAAATCTCTACGGCAAGGATGAGAATGTAAAATTAAAGGCTGACAAGGGGGATTTCAATAAGACAGACGGTAAGCTGCACTTAGAGAAGAATGTGGTCATCACTACCAGCTCCGGAACAAAATTGACTACTAATTCCCTTGATTGGGACAGGAAGGCCTCAAACCTTAGCACTCCTGATTTAGTCAGTATCGAGAGGGATAATGTCGTTACGGTCGCTACGGGGGCCAAGGGTGAGCCGGGTTTAAAAAGAGTCTCTTTAGAAAAGGATGTCAAGCTTGATATTAATCCTACTGAAGCGGAGAAGGCAAAGCCCGATGGATTAAAGGATAAGATCACCATTACCTGCGATGGGCCGCTTGAGGTTGATTATGAAAAAAATGTTGCTTACTTTCAAAATAATGTTAAAGTAGTTAGGCAAGAATTAGCCATTTACAGCGATAGACTGGATGTATATTTTTTCTCTTCCAAGAAGGAGGAGGCGCAAGTCCAAGAGGCTAGCGCTGCCCCTTCTGCTTTTATGGGAGGCAAGATCGATAAGATCCTCGCGCGCGGCAATGTCAAGGTCATGCGCGGAGAAAATGCCTCTTACAGCGAAGAAGCCATCTATACCGCTGCCGATAAAAAACTTATTTTACGCGGCAAGCCGAAATTGATCTTATACTCTGCGGAGGATCTAAAAGATGCATCTGCTGGAAATTAAGGGTTTATCTAAAAGTTACGGCGGAAGGCAAGTCGTAAAAGGCGTTGATATCCTTGTAAAGCGCAGCGAGATAGTGGGCTTATTGGGCCCCAATGGCGCCGGCAAAACCACTACCTTTTATATGGTCGTAGGTATTATCCCCCCTGAGCGGGGCTCGATTATTTACGACAATAATGATATTACGCAGTTTTCTATCCACGAGCGCGCGCGTCTGGGTATTGGGTATCTGGCGCAGGAATCTTCGGTTTTTAAGAAGCTTAGCGTGGAACAGAATATAATGGCTATTCTTGAGACGTTGCCGATCTCCAGGATAGAAAGAAAGCGCAGGCTCCAGAAACTCCTTGAGGAGCTTAATATCGCGCATTTGGCAAAGAGCAAGGCTTATACCTTGTCCGGAGGAGAGAGAAGGCGCCTTGAGATAACCCGGGCGCTGGTAACTAATCCGTCTTTCATACTTCTGGATGAGCCGTTTTCGGGGATAGATCCGATCGTTGTGAATGAGGCGCAGGAAATCATCAAAGAGTTAAGGGAGAAGGGGCTTGGGATTTTACTTACGGACCACAATGTGAGAGAGACCCTTTCCATAACCGATAGAGCTTATTTGATCGCAGAAGGCAAAATACTTATTTCAGGTACAGCCGAAGAACTGATTAATAACCCGCAGGCACGTCAGATTTATCTGGGCGAAAAGTTTAGGATGTAAGTGAATCCATGACTTATGGAGCCGCCGGAGGCGGAGAACATAAGTCATTGGCTGAAGTTATCCCGCACGTTTTATAAATCTATTTTAAGTGGTAAAAAGGTGCGGGACAGGAAAGGAAAGAGATGAAGATCGAAGTAAAGAAACTTGATAACAACAAGCGCGAACTTATTATTGAGGTTAGCGGAGATTTAGTAAAGAATAAATTCGAAGAAGTTTTTAAGAAAGTTACGCAAGAGGCAAAGATCCCCGGTTTTCGTCCCGGGCATGCCCCTCGCGACATGGTCGAGAAGCAGTATTCCTCCCTTGTTCACGAACAGGTGCTCAAAGATTTAGTGCCGGATGTTTATAATCAGGCCATTGACCAGGAGAAGCTGGATGTCATTGAATTGCCGGAGATCGCCGATGTCAAGCTGGATAGGGTAAACCTTTCTTTTAAGGCTACGGTTGAAGTAAGTCCGGAGATAAACGCAAAGGATTATAAAGGCATCAAGATCAAATACAAGAAAGTCTCTGTTTCTGCGGAAGAAATCAAGCGGAATCTTGACTCTCTTAAAGAATCCCGCAAGCTCGATTCCCTGGATGACGGTTTTGCTAAGGGCCTGGGTTATCCGAATCTGGCGGAATTAGAAAAAGCAATAGAGCGTCAGGCCTTTGCGCATAAAGAGAACCAGGAGCGCCAGAGGATAGAGAATGAGATCATCGAGAGTGTGATGAAGGGGCTGGATTTTAAAGTGCCTCAATCGATGGTGAATCGTCAGGTGGCGGATATGGTGCGCCAGGCAAAGGTAGACCTTGCGTTAAAAGGCGTTCCCCGCGAGAAAATCGACGAACAGGATACGACTCTCACTAAAGAACTTCAGCCTGACGCAGAAAAACAGGTCAGGGTATACCTTGCGCTTGCCGATATAGCCAAAAAAGAAAGTATAGTCCTTGACGATCACATGCCTCGCAAGGTGATGGAGATGCTGCTTAGAGAAGCACAGTGGCAGGAAGAGGCTTAACCCTGTAACATTTAAAACCGGAGGTAAACATGGATATCAAAAATCAAACATTGGTTCCGATGGTTATCGAACAGACCTCGCGCGGTTATGAGCGCGCATACGATATTTATTCGCGCCTTCTAAAGGACCGCATTGTCTTTATCGGCACCCCAATCGATGATTATGTGGCTAACCTGATCGTCGCCCAAATGCTGTTTTTGCAGATGGAGGATGTGACTAAGGATATCAGTATTTACATCAATTCTCCGGGGGGTTCGGTTACAAGCGGGCTAGCTATTTACGATACCATGCAGTTTGTAAAATGTGATGTAGCCACTTATTGCGTAGGACAGGCTTCCAGCATGGGTGCTTTGCTTTTATGCGCCGGCACCAAGGGTAAGCGTCACACTTTGCCTAATTCCAGGGTTATGATCCATCAGCCTTGGGGTGGAGTGCAGGGGGCAGCGGAGGATATCTCCCGCCATGCTAAAGAAATCTTGTTGATGCGCGACAGGATAAACGGGATATTAGCAACTCACTCCGGTCAGCCTTTGGAAAAGATTCAGAAGGATACCGATCGCGACTTCTTTATGTCCGCACAGGAAGCAAGGGAGTACGGCCTTATCGATGAAGTGATCGTCCCCGGAAAACAGAAATAATAACATAGTCATAAGGTTACAATGTCACAAAGTCATAAGTAATCCTCTTGTGACTTGTAATCCAATTAATACGGAGGATACACATGCGTAAGAACTATCTTCTCACCCCAGGTCCCACTCCTTTACCGCCGAAAGTTTCCGAAGCGATGAGCAGGCCGATAATACATCATCGCACGCCGCAATTTCAGGCGATATTAAAAGAGGCGACAGAGGGGCTAAAGTATGTATTTCAGACAAAGAACGATGTCTTCATTCTGGCTTCTTCAGGAACCGGCGCCATGGAGGCTTCGGTTATTAATTTACTTTCTCCCGGTGATACCGCTTTAAGCGTACAGGGTGGTAAATTCGGGGAAAGATGGGCAGAGTTGTGCAAGCCCTATGGGATCAACGCCGAGATTATCGATGTTGAGTGGGGCAAAGCCGTAAGCCCGCTTGAAATCGAAAAAAGATTAAAGGCTAATCCAAAGATCAAGGTGGTATTTACGACTTTATGCGAGACTTCTACAGGCGTTGTAAATGATATTAAAGCCATCGGGGAAGTGGTTAATAAAACGGAAGCAGTCTTGGTGGTAGACGCCATTAGCGGTTTAGGGGCTATTGATTTAAAAACCGATGAATGGTTTTGCGATGTGGTAGTCTCCGGTTCGCAAAAAGGCCTTATGCTTCCTCCGGGTTTAGGATTTATTTCGGTGAGCCCTAAGGCTTTCAAATTAATCGAGGCCTCAAAGTCTCCGAGGTACTATTTCGATTTACGAAAGGCCAAGAAAGCAATAGACAAGACCGATACTCCTTTTACTCCGGCGATAACTTTGATCATAGCGCTTAATGAGGCTTTAGCAATGATCAAGGAGGACGGACTGGAAAAGGTCTTTGCGCGCCATAAGAAAATGGCGGATGCCACAAGGGTAGCGGTACAAGCGCTCGGCTTAGGGCTGTTTGCTCCTACCGCAGCTTCTGATGTGGTTACAGCGGCAAAGGTGCCGCAGGGCTTAGACGGAGAAAAACTTGTCAAGACTATGCGTGATACTTACGGTGTTACTATCGCCGGAGGACAGGGCGAGATGAAGGGAAAGCTTATCAGGATAGCGCATATGGGTTTTATCGAGGAGTTCGATATCATCGCGGGGATCTCCTGCCTTGAAAAGGTCCTTGCGCAGATGGGCCATAAATTCGAGATGGGCAAGGGTGTCAGGGCAGCAGAAGAGGAATTCTTGAAATAGGCAGATAGGGGGGTATAAGTGTGATTAAGTTAAAAGATTTTGTAGAAAAAAGAAAAGAGCGGCGCCTACGTTTACGCGTTCGTTTCAAATATCAAATTGTCGGTGACGGCTTAAAGAATCTTACTTATCATGCTGTTAGCGTTAATATTAGCGCTTCCGGTTTATTGTTTGAAACTAAAAACCAGATCCCTCTAGACACTGTTTTAAAAATTGAATTGTCTCTTCTCGGAGAGCCTGTTAGCATTATAGAGCTTGAAGCTCGAGTGGTTCGTTTAGAGCGGATTTCCGATACTACTTATGCTATCGGGATTGAATTTATTGATCCTCCTGCTCAGGATAAAGAAGAAATAAAAAGCCGTCTTGAGCGTACGGATATTTACCTGCTTTTAGAAAACATTGATAAGAAGGATGTTTCTGATTTACACCTCACTTTTAATTCTCCGCCTATGGTGCGCATATTCGGGGTAATTAAACCTTTATCCGAACAAATATTAAGCGGGGAAGAGATCACCGAGATGGTTTATAGCCTTTTAAATTCAGAACAGCTTGCCATTTTTGAGAAAGTCAGGGATTTTGATTTTGCCTTCACGTTAAGGAATGGTTCGCGGTTTCGCGTAAGCGTTTATCAGCAACGGGGTGTACCGGAAGTAGTTTTTCGTAAGATCCAATCTTTTATTAAGGCGCGGGAGGAACTCGGGCTGCCGGAGATTATTCACAAGATCAGCCTTTTAAAAGATGGGATTATTTTTGTTTCCGGTCCCTCAGGGGCAGGCAAGACGACTACGATAAATGCCATGGTGGATTATATTAATAAACGTCGCGGTGGAGTAATTTTATCCCTTGAGCAGCCTATTGAGTATGTGCATAAGAATGAAAAAGCGATCGTTAAACAGCGCGAGGTCGGTATCGATGTGACGAGTTTTGCCAGTGGTTTAAGAGCGGCTCTCAGGCAGGATCCTGACGTGATTGTTGTGGGTGAGAGTTTTGACGCCGAAACTCTTGAGATAGTCGTTCAGGCGGCTGAAACCGGTCACTTGGTTATTACATCTATTCATGCTACTGATACTGTGCAGACATTTGAGCGGATTATTAGTTTGTTTCCTGCGGAGCAGCGCCGTCTTCTTTGTAACCGGCTTTCCCAGTGTTTCCGAGCCTCGATCAACCAGAGGCTTTTAATGAAAAAAGACGGTACCGGACGCGTAGTAGCGACCGAGGTCTGCGTTGCTAATACGGCAATACGCAGGCTTATTTATACAGAAGATTTTGTTCAGATTCCGTCAGTTGTGCAGACCGGCAGCAAGGCCAATATGCATCTTATGGAGGATTCAATTACTAGGTTATTTGAAGAAGGCAAGATTAGCTCTGAGGTTTATGATATGCATATTAAGAAGCGTACTTAGAATTAGGAGGGTTACGATGAAGATCTTGATCAGCGATCCATTATCTGAAGAAGGGGTGCAGATACTCAAGGATGTTAAAGAGTTCACTGTCGATGTTGTCACTGATTTAAAACCGGATGCGTTAAAAGAAAAAATCAAGGATTATGACGCTCTTGTGGTAAGAAGCGCTACTAAGGTCACTAAAGATATTATTGCGGCGGCTTCAAAATTAAAAGTTATTGGCCGCGCCGGAGTAGGGTTGGATAACGTGGATTTAGATTCTGCTACGCAAAAAGGCATTATTGTCATGAATACTCCCGGAGGCAATACGATCTCTACTGCAGAGCACACTATAAGTATGATTTTGTCCCTTTCAAGAAATATAGCCCAGGCTAACGCTTCGATGAAAAAAGGGGAATGGAAGCGCTCTAAATTTATGGGCGTCGAGCTTTACGGTAAGAGCCTGGGGATCGTCGGTTTCGGAAGGATAGGCCGGGAAGTAGCAAAGCGCGCCTTGTCATTTGGAATGAACGTGCTTGCTTATGATCCTTTTCTTTCGGTTGATGTGGCCAGTAGCCTCGGAGTAGAAGTAGTCGAGTTAAAGGAGCTTCTTGAGAAATCAGATTATATTACCGTGCACACCCCTTTGACGGATGAGACAAAACATGTGATTTCTGCTCCTCAATTTGCAATCATGAAAAAGGGTGTGCGTATAATCAATTGCGCAAGAGGAGGCATTATTGATGAGGAGGGACTTATTGCTGCGATCAAAGAAGGCAAGGTCGCCGGAGCTGCCCTCGATGTATTTGAAAAAGAGCCGCTTCTTGCGGAGAGCGAGCTTTTGAAGTTAGATGGCGTTGTTCTGACTCCTCATTTGGGCGCTTCTACTGAAGAGGCGCAGGTGAATGTAGCGATCGAGGTGGCAGAGATAGTAAGAGATGCGCTTTTAGGCAAGGGGATTCGTAATGCCGCAAATTATCCCTGTTTAGAACCGGAAGTCTCCAGGATTATCGAGCCTTACATAAATCTTGCGGAGAGACTCGGTGCTTTTGCCAGTCAGCTTGCTGAAGGAAGGCTCCAAGAGGTCAATATCACTTATAGCGGAGAGATAATCAAACATGATTTGACTCCCTTGACGCTTGCCTTGGTAAAAGGCACATTAAAACCCGTCTTGCAGGAAACTGTGAACTTTATTAATTCCACGGCCCTGGCAAAGGAAAGAGGGGTCAAGATAAATGAGGCAAAGACTTCCTCGGAGGAGGAATTTGTCACGCTTATTACCTTGGAGATAAAAACTGATAAAGAGTCTAGAAAAGTCTGCGGGACATTATCCTCCAATAAGAAGCCGCGCATTGTAAAAATAGATAAGTATTATTTAGAGTGCCAGCCGGAGGGGGAAATGGTTTTTATCCAGAATTGGGATAAGCCCGGGGTAATCGGTAATCTCGGAACATTTTTTGGCAAGTGTGGCATCAATATCGCGACTATGACTTTTGGCCGCGACGAGCCGGGAGGAAAAGCGATCAGCGTTTTGAATGTGGACAGCCAAGTATCTCCGGAGGTCCTGGATAAGGTCAGAAAAATAGAGAATGTTTTATCGGTAAAGGTGATAAGGATATGAGGAAAGAATATGAAAGATAAGAAATCAAAAATAAAAAATAAATATACAAGCTTCTTATTTTTGAGTTTTTCGTTTATATTCTTAAGCTTTGTGCTTAACTCTTATGCTAAGGAGATCGCGATAATTTACAGCGGCGAAACTCACGCTATGATCTACCCCTGTAACTGCCCGATAGAGCCTGATGGCGGAGTGGCAAGGCGCGCTAGCCTAGTGCAGGAGATCAGAAAGAATCATCCCGAAGCATTGCTTTTGGATACGGGTAATTTCTTCGCCGGCGGGCTTATCGATGATTATACGCAGGGCACAGAGCTTGATACCAAGCGCACCCTGATAAACCTAAAAAGCATGGGGATTATGAAATATGATGCCGTGGCCCTCGGAGAAGATGAGCTTAATTTAGGGAAAGGTTTCTTTGAGAAAGAGATTACGGACAGCGGCCTTAAAGTCATCTCCTGCAATGCAAGGCTTGAGAATACACTGCCGTATATTATTAAGGAAATATCAGGGGTCAAAATCGGCATTATCGGTGTTACCTCGCCATTGATCAAGGAAAAAGCCCCCGGCTCGAAATTAATCGATCCGGAAAAGGCCGTAAAAGAGTGCGTAGCTGAACTTAAGAAAAAAGGAACCGGCATTATCGTACTGCTCAGTAATCTCGATGAAGATGAGAATTTAAGATTAATAAACAATATAGAAGGTATAGATGTATTGATAGAAGGCAGGGGGAGTTCGCAAGATGCCGCCTCTATCAATAAAAAAGGTACTCTGATAGTGAGGACTGCATGGCAGGGCAGGCATTTGGGAAAATTATTGCTAAATGTGGAAAAAGGCAAAATAACCAGCCATAAAACAGAAGACCTGAGGCTTTCGGATAAGATAAAGGATGATCCCGCGATCCTTAAGATCCTGCCGCAATGTTTTTCGGACATAAATTGCAAAAAGAAAGGTTTTATCGGCAGCTGTTCTAAAGCTGGGGAGATCAAGGCTGCCTGCGAGTTCACTAAGGCGCCTAAGGTCGAACTTATAATAGTCACTCCCAAGGAATGCAGTGTTTGCAATACCTTGAGTTTAGTTACTTTGTTGAAGAAAAGGTTCCCGGGGCTTGAGACTACCTATTTTTATTATCCCGAAAAAAACGCTAAGGATTTGATCAAAGAGCTTGATATTGAAGGTCTGCCCGCGTATATTTTTACTACGCAAATAGAGAAAGAGAAGGGTTTTGAAGAGATTAAAAAGAAGGCGAATAAAAAGGGCAAGTTTTATCTCTTAAAGCCGGAATATGCCGGTATATCCTATTATCAGAATAGAGAGAGAATCGAAGGAAGGCTGGATTTGTTCATCAGCTTATATGACAAGGGGATCAAAGGATTGTTTTTGGCGGTACGGGACCTAAAACCTTCTTTGCATTTTCTTGCCGTAGAAGATAACGGTAATTTTGACGCGAAAAATGGCAGTCCTGAAGTCGAGGAATATCTGCGCGCTGTTTGCGTGCAAAAATATTACCCCGATATTTTCTGGGATTATCTTATTTGTCGTGCAAAGGATATCAAGAGCACCTGGTGGGAAGATTGCCTGGGCAAGCTTGACTCTTCTAAAATAAAGGCGTGCGCACGAGGTAAAGAAGGGCAATCGCTGTTAAAACAGAATATCGGCCTTAATAAAGAATTGCAAGTCATGTTTGGGCCGGTGTTTTTGACTGACAATCAGGAAATCTTTGGAATAGAGGGTAAGGCGACAAGGGAAGAGTTGAAGAAAGTACTGAAGAAATAGCACCCAATCCTATAGGCACCCTGCCCAAGATGATGGGCAAGTGCCACATCTTCTGTGTGGATGGATTGGTGTTCCTCTTATGGGGAAGGAGCAATTATGAATGATAAACCGGTAATCCAGTTAGTTGATGTCACCAATCGCGACGGAGTCCAGACTTCGCGGATTTGTCTTTCCAAGCTGCAAAAGACAATGATCAATATTTATTTGAATGAGATGGGCGTATTTCAGTCGGAGTTCGGTTTTCCTCTGACGCATCATGAGACTAATTATTTGAATGCCAACCTTGAGCTGGCTGAAAAAGGGGCTTTGGCGCCTATCAGGCTCGGAGGATGGATCAGGGCGACTAAAGAGGATGTTAAGATGACATTTTCCCTTACTCCGAAGATCAAACACCTTAATCTTTCTATTTCGACTTCTGACCAGATGATAATCCATAAATTTAAAGGCAAGCTTGATCACACCTCCGTGATAAAAGAGATGACTGAAGCGGTGAAGGAAGCGGATGAATTGGGGGCTGAGTCTATAGGGGTAAACGCGGAGGATGCTTCGCGTACACGCACGGATTACTTGATAGAGTTTGCCTTGGCCGCTAAAGAAGCAGGCGCTGACAGGATACGTTACTGCGATACCCTTGGCTGTGATACCCCGTTTTCAATCTATGAGAGGATCAAGCTTTTGGCTGATGCGGTAAAAATGCCGATCGAAATCCATTGTCATAACGATCTTGGGTTGGTAGTCGCGAATTCTCTTGCCGGAGCAAGGGCGGTAAATGACGCAGGTTTTGATGCATATATTAATACTTGCGTAAACGGCATGGGAGAGCGCGCTGGCAACGCGGATCTGGTTTCGGTAATATTAGCGATAAAATATGGAAATGGGATGCAGGATTACGTGCTTTCTGAAAGCGTGAATTTAAAAATGGCCTGGAGGATCTGTAAATATGCCTCCTATGCTTTTGGCGTGTCTATCCCGATTAATCAGCCGGGTGTCGGCGCAAATGCCTTTGCTCACGAGTCGGGTATTCACGCTGACGGTGCTCTTAAAGACAGGCGCAATTATGAGCTTTATGATTTTGAGGAGTTGGGGCGCGGGGATCCGGAGATAATCGAGACCGGCCGCAAAATAACCGCGGGAGAGTATTCTGGCATTAAAGGTTTTAGGAACGTATATGAGAAGCTTGAGGTAGAATTCCGCGACGATAAAGAAGCTGCGCAGGTTTTGGAATTAGTGCGTTATGCCAACGTGCATAATCAGAAGCCTTTGGTAGACGAAGAATTAAAGTTCATCGCGAAATATCCGGATATCGCGCGTAAGATCTTTACGATGACACCGTGATTATAAGTCACCAGGTTATAAGTCACATGTCAGAAGATTCGAAATCCGTGACTTTGTGATATTGTAACCCTATCTATTTTAGGAGTAAACATGAACGTAGTTTTGATTGGGGCGCAGTGGGGTGATGAGGGCAAGGGTAAGATAATTGATATTCTCTCTGAGAAAGTAGATTATATTGTGCGTTATCAAGGGGGCAATAACGCCGGGCATACCGTTGTGGTCAAGAATAAAGAGTATATATTTCATCTTATTCCGTCCGGAATTCTTCATGAAGGCAAGGTTTGTTGCATCGGTAACGGTGTAGTGATCGATCCGGCAGTGCTTTTGCAGGAGATAGAAGAAATCAAGAAGGTAGGTGTCTATATCGGAAGCCGGCTTAAGATCTCATCCCTGGCTCATGTAATCATGCCTTACCATAAGAATCTTGATGTACTTCGTGAAGGCAAGAGGGCGCACAAGATAGGCACTACCGGCCGCGGCATCGGCCCTTGCTATTCGGATAAGATTAACCGCTGTGGGATCAGGATGGTCGATCTTCTGAATCCGGAGGTATTAAAAGACAAATTGGCGGATAACCTAAAAGAGAAGAATGAGATATTCAAAAAGGTTTTTGGCCACCCGGGATTTAATTTTAATTCTATTTATAATGAGTATTTAAAATACGGTAAAATATTCTCTTCCTATATCTGCAATACCGCATCTCTGCTTAATAAGGCGATTGAGAATAAAAAGGATGTCCTTTTCGAAGGCGCCCAGGGCACTTTTCTGGACATTGATTTTGGGACATACCCTTTTGTGACTTCCTCTTCTGCTACAGCCGGGGGTGCTTGTATCGGCACAGGGGTCTCTCCGAGGAGGATAGATAGGATAGTGGGTGTTGCTAAGGCCTATAGTACAAGGGTAGGCGAGGGGCCTTTTCCAACCGAGTTTTCGGTTGATTTTTCGGAATTAATGCGCAATAAGGGGAATGAGTTTGGCGCTACAACAGGCAGGCCAAGAAGATGCGGTTGGTTTGACGCGGTCATGGTTAAAGAAGCGGTCCTGCTAAACGGGATCACGGAATTGGCCATTATGAAGATGGATGTGCTTGACGGATTAAAAAAGATAAATATCTGCGAAGGCTATAAATATAGGGGTAAGCTTTTTAAGGATTTTCCCGACGATTTAGAGGTGATGGAAAAGGCTAAGCCATCCTATAAAGAAATGCCGGGTTGGCCGGAAAATATCGATAAACCTCGTAGTTATCGTCAGTTACATCCCAACGCAAAAGCATATTTGGAGTATATCCGCGATATGCTGAAGGTAAAGATCTCGATGGTGTCCGTAGGCTCAGCCAGAGATGAAACTATATTCTTAAAATAGCCTTAAACGAGCCATAAAACTCTTGACTGCGCGGCGGCACTGTGTTATAGTGATTTTCCAGAAAAGGGAGGGCAAAATGAAATCCAATTTATTTAAAACAGGTTTAATAATTGTTTGCGTAATAATGTTATCAGGGTGTACTGTTATATTTCAGGCTGGCAGGCGTTCAGACGTGCAAAAAATTGAAGAGTTATCTGCGCAGTTAGATGAGCTTACCCAAGCCAAAAAGCTTCTTGAAGAGAGGCTTGGGCAGGAGATCCAGGATCAGCAGATAAAGCTGCAGATGAAGGATAAGGGCCTGGTCATTACTGTAGTGGGTGATCTTTTATTTGATTCGGGAAAAGCCAAGATCAAGACAGATGCTTATCCGATATTAGATAAAGTGGCCCGTATATTAAAAGAGAATGTCCCTGATTTGAATGTGGGTATTGAAGGCCATACGGATAATGTGCCCATCTCCCACTCCGGATGGAAATCCAATTGGGAGCTTTCTTCGGCGCGCGCTTTAAGCGTATTGCATTTTCTCGTCGAGAAAGAGGATGTAGACCCGGCCCGCCTTAAAGCCGAAGGTTGCGGCGAATATCAGCCGGTCGCCTCCAATGATACAAAAGAGGGCCGCAAGTTGAACCGCAGGGTCGAGATAGTGATTTTGCCTAAGATCGCAAAAACCAAATCTTTAGGGCAAGAGGCTCAAGTGAGTGAACCGGTTGAAAATCTGAAATAATATAGTTTAAAATACTTTTAGACTAGAGGTGAGGAAAAATGCTGGAAGACTCCGTAAAAAATAGGATAATATTGATCCTTTCTATATTGACCGTGATCTTGTTTGTTTCTTCTTTGAGTTCCTGTATTAACGCAAAGCAATCAAGGGGAAACAGGCAGGAAGAAATAGCTAAGCGCCTTGATGCCGAAGAGAAATTGAGTAAGTTTACCCGGGAGCGCGCCAACCTTGAAAAGCAACTTCAGGAGGAGAAAACCGCGCATCAAGCTAGTAAAAAGGCTTTGGTCCAGGAACAGTTGATGACGCAGAATTTAAAAGAAGAGCTGCAGAAGGTGAACAAACTAAAGGACACGCTTGAAGAGAATCTGAAAGAAGCGCTTGTAACAGCACAACCAACTAAATCTAAATAATGATATAGGGAGGCGCACAAGGGACGACATATAAAAAAAGGGAGAATATCCCTTTTTTTATTCGGTGCTGAATGAAAAGATTCGTTTTAATATAAGGAGGTGGGGTTATGGCTCCATTACGTAAACTCAAGGATAGAATAAAGAAGATCGCCGATAAAAAGATTACAATTAAAAGGTCCGCTATTAGGAAAAAGCCCGCAAAGACAGCGAAGAAGGTTGTTAAGCAGGCACCGGCTGAACAAATAGCTGTCAAAAAAGAGATCCTTGGAACTAATGAATTGATGGTGGGCCAGTCCAAGTTTTCGCATCCTGAAGTCTCGCGTCCCCGTAAAGTCATGCCGCATGAGTTGCCTCATGGTTATGATCAGGATAAGATGGTTTTGCTTGTGCGCGATCCGCGCTGGTTGTACACTTATTGGGAATTGAAGAGCTCCACTATTGAAAGATTGAAAAATGAACTTAAGGAGCTTTTTTACCGCGCAAAGCGCCTCCTTCGCGTTTACGATGTAAGCAATGTTATTTTTAACGGTACCAACGCCCATAGCCATTTTGATATAAACGTAAATGAATATGCCAATAATTGGTATATTAATACTGACGGCCCGGGCAAGGCATGGTGCGTGGATTTTGGGTTGTTGCTTCCCGACGGAAAGTTTATTACCTTGCTTCGTTCAAATACGGTTCAGACTCCTCTTGACGGTCCTTCATGGATCACTGATGAAGAATGGATGATACCGGATGAGATATTCGCGCGCCTCTATGGTATGGGTTTTGGGTTAGGGCAGAGTTCTCCTGTCGGAAAGGCTTGGCAGGAAAGGATTAAGAAGGTGCTTTTTTCAGGTGTCCTGGCTTCTCCCGGGATGGCCTCGATGGCAAGTCCGGTTAAGAAACAGAAGAAAGAGAGAAAATTCTGGTTTATATTGGATTGCGAGCTGATAGTTTACGGCGCAACAGAGCCGGATGCGAAAGTGACGGTGCAGGGCAGGGAAATAAAATTAAGGCCTGACGGGACTTTTACCATGCGTTATGCTCTTCCGGACGGCAAACAGGTCATACCGGTGAAGGCGGTTTCCTCCGATAATATAGAAGAGCGCACGATCACGCCCACAGTTACAAGAGAAACTAAGTCCAGTATCCTGGTTAAGGAAGAAATCCACAAATAACAGGTTCATTCAATCGCTTATATGGAGAGTGAAAATGCATAAAGGATATCTTTGTATGGTTTTGCACGGCCATCTTCCCTTTGTAAGGCATCCGGAGCACGAGGATTTCTTAGAGGAGGATTGGCTTTATGAGGCGATCACCGAGACCTATATTCCTCTGATTTCTGTTTTTGAGAGGTTGACTGATGATAAGATAGATTTCCGCCTCACCATGACCCTAAGCCCGACGTTACTTTCCATGTTAGGCGATCAACTTCTGCAGGAGCGCTACCTCAAGCATATCAACAAACTGATTGAGCTATCGCATAAAGAAATAGAAAGGACATCGTGGCAGCCGCATTTTCAAAACCTTGCCATAATGTATCTGAATGAGTTTTGCCACGCGCGCAGCACCTTTGAAAGGTATAACCGCAATTTAGTCAATGCCTTTAAGCGCTTTCAGGATCTAGGTAAACTTGAAATAATAACTTGCGGAGCGACTCACGGTTATTTTCCTCTTATGGATGTGTGCAGGGATTCTATAAGGGCGCAGGTCAAGGTCGCCTCCAGCCACTATGAAAGTGTTTTTGGAAGGAAACCTCGCGGGATATGGCTGCCTGAATGCGGGTATCAGCCAGGGCATGATGAGATATTAAAAGATTGCGGGATTCGTTTCTTTTTTACTGATTCGCATGGCGTCTTGCATGGTACGCCCAGGCCAAAATACGGCGTTTTTGCCCCTGTTTATTGCAAGAATACCGGAGTCGCTTGTTTCGGAAGGGACCTTGAGTCTTCAAAGCAGGTCTGGTCTTCTATCGAGGGCTATCCCGGAGATTATAACTACCGCGAGTTCTACCGCGATATAGGTTTTGATCTGGAGTTTGACTACATCAGGCCCTACATTCATCCGGATGGAGTTAGGATCAATACCGGAATAAAATATTTCCGTATTACCGGAACAGGTAATCATAAAGAGCCCTATGTCCCGCAGTGGGCAAGAGACAGGGCTGCTGATCACGCTGGAAATTTTATGTTTAACCGGCAGAAACAAGTGGAACATCTTTCCGGTTTTATGCAAAAGAAGCCTTTGATTGTTTCTCCTTATGACGCGGAGTTATTCGGGCATTGGTGGTATGAGGGGCCGTTATGGCTTGAGTTTTTATTCAGGAAGATCGCCTGCGATCAGGATGATATCCGCTTGATTACTCCCTCGGAGTATTTGGCGGAGAATCCCCGTAATCAAGTTATTACGCCTTCAATGTCTAGCTGGGGGTGGAAGGGTTACAGTGAAATGTGGCTGCAAGGTCCGAATGACTGGATCTATCGCCATCTGCACGCCGGTTCCGACAGGATGACTGAATTAGCCAAGAGCTATCCTAATGTTAATGGGCTGCATCAAAGGGCTCTGAACCAGGCACTGCGCGAACTTTTACTTGCTCAGAGTTCTGACTGGGCGTTTATTTTAGGTACAGGAACGCATACCTCTTATGCAATCCGCCGCACCAAAGACCACCTTTTAAGATTTAACCGCCTTTATGATGAAATAAAATCTAATACAATTGACGAGCAGTGGCTTTCTGAGATCGAAAGCAGTGATAATGTTTTCCCTAATATTGATTACAGGGTGCACCAGTAGAAATCAAAAGTAAAAGATCAAAGATCAAAAATAGTGCTCAAGATTTATTTTTAATCTTTAATCTTTTATATTTTATTTATTGTTATGATTGATAAGAATAGGCTGCCTAAACACATCGCCTTTATTATGGACGGTAACGGGCGATGGGCAAAAGAGCGCGGCCTTATGCGTACTCTAGGGCATAGGGAGGGGGTCGAGCGGGTCAGAGAGATAGTGAGCGCTGCCGCAGAGATAGGTATGGGCACGGTAACTTTTTTTGCCTTTTCTTCAGAGAACTGGAACAGGCCGAAAAGAGAGATCGATGCTTTAATGCGCTATCTGGATAGTTTTCTTGAGCGCGAGGTCAAGAAGTTAAATAAAAAGAACATCCGCTTTAAAGTTGTCGGGCAAAACGAACCCTTGCCTAAGAATATACAGGAAAAGATCATCAGTGCCCAAGCACTGACAAAGAAGAATACCGGGCTTACCGTAGTACTCGCCCTTAATTACGGTTCCAGGCAGGAGATAGTGGATGCGGCCAAGCAATTCGCCCTGGATGCCCAAAAGGGAAAGATCAAGATTGACAGCCTGAGGCCCGAAGATTTTGGCAGGTATCTTTATACCGCCGGGATCCCTGATCCGGATCTTTTGATACGTACCAGCGGCGAGATGCGTATAAGTAATTTTTTGCTTTGGCAGCTTTCTTACGCGGAACTTTATTTTGCGAAAAAATACTGGCCTGATTTTAAGCGTAAGGACCTGGAGGAAGCGATCAGGGAATATCAGCGCAGAGAAAGAAGGTTTGGCGATGTCGATGCTAAAGAATAGGATAATCAGTTCAAGCATACTCATCATTGTGATCGCGGCTTCCTTGTTTGTCGACTGGCATAGGATGTTAGATTTCAGTTTAGCCGGTATCCTGGTGATAATTTTTATAGTCGCCGGGCTTTATGAGTTTTTTACTATGCTTGAGAATAAGGGATTATGCATCTACAAGTATTTCGGCATTACCATGGGGACAATATTGCCCCTTTCTATATTATTGCGCTTTGAGCTTACGAAGAGATGGGAGCTTCTTTTTATAATGCTGGCTCTGTTCTCTTTAATTTTGATGCAGTTTCGCCGCCGGAACAACTCCGGGGTTGTTGTGGATATCTCAACAACGCTTTTCGGGATACTCTATGTTTCCTGGTTTTTTAGTTTTTTGATCAAGATAACTTATCTGCCGGATGGCGTCGGTTATTTGATCAGCGTTGTGTTGATCACAAAGCTCGGAGACATCGGGGCATTTCTTATCGGCAGCCGTTTCGGCAAGACTCCGCTTATTCCCCGAATAAGCCCCAAGAAATCTGTAGAGGGTGCCATAGGAGGGTTGTTTTTCAGCGTCTTGGCGGCTTTAGCGTGTAAACCATTTTTTAATTTCAACTATTTGCATATTGCGATTATCGGGGTTTGTTTGGGGATCTTAGGGCAGCTTGGAGATTTATCCGAATCTTTGATAAAGAGGGATTGCAAGGTAAAGGATTCAGGCAGTATCTTCCCCGGTTTAGGGGGAGTGCTGGATTCGATTGACAGCGTATTATTTACAGCTCCTGCTTTTTACTTTTATCTTAGTGCTATTTTAAAATGAAACACATCGCGATACTGGGCTCTACCGGTTCTATCGGCAGGAGCGCTTTGCGGGTAATCAAAAGTTTTCCGGATATATTCCGCGTCACGGCTTTAAGCGCGCATTCAAATATAGAATTGCTGGAGGAGCAGATAAAGTTATTCCGTCCGGAAGCCGTTGCGATAAATGATGATCGCGCCGCTTTGAGATTATCCAAGAGGATCGGAGCAAAAACCAGGATCCTCGTAGGCCAGGATGGGTTAACCGCTCTTTGTAAGATGCGTAAAGTCGACAGGGTCTTATTAGCCATAAGTGGCTCTAGGGCTCTAAAACCTTTATTAACCGCGATTAATAATGGTAAAGACGTGGCTTTGGCAAATAAAGAGGCATTGGTCATGGCAGGGCCTCTGATAATGCGCCAGGCTGCTAAGAACGGCTCAAAGATACTTCCGGTAGATAGCGAGCAGTCGGCGATCTGGCAATGCCTTGATGGTGAGGACCATAAGAAGCTAAAGGGTATTATTCTCACTGCTTCGGGAGGTCCTTTTAGAAGGACAAGGCTTAGCGAGTTAAAGAAAGTCAGCGTTAGCAAGGTCCTGCGTCATCCCAGATGGAAGATGGGGGCCAAGATCACCGTAGATTCCGCTACACTTTTAAATAAGGGCCTGGAACTTCTTGAAGCGATGTTTTTATTCGGCCTGCCTTGCGACAAGGTGAAGGTAGTGGTGCATCCCGAGGCGATAATACACTCGATGGTGGAATTTATAGACGGTGTGATTCTGGCGCAGATGTCTGTCACTGATATGCGCATCCCTATTCAATATGCGCTTTCTTACCCTGAAAGGTATCCTTGCACGATCGCGGGAGTTGATTTCTGGAAGTTAGGGAAGTTACATTTTGAAAAGCCTGATTTTAAGAAATTCCCCTGCCTTGGGCTTTCTTATAAAGCGGCCCAGGATCTAGGCACGATGCCGGCTGTACTTAATGCCGCAAACGAAGTGGCAGTGGAAGAGTTCCTGAATAAGAAGTTAGACTTCCTTTCTATTCCTAAAGTAATAGAAAGGGTTATGTTAAAGCATAAAAATGTTGTAAATTTTGATTTGAAAGATGTCTTTTCGGCGGATAGCTGGGCTCGTCAAGAGGCGCAAAGATTCATTAAACCTTAGACTATGATAAGCTTACTCATTTATATATTGATCTTGAGTGTATTGATCGTGGTGCATGAATTCGGCCACTTTATTGCCGCAAGAAGGGTGGGGGTAAAGGTCGAGAAGTTCTCTCTGGGCTTTGGCAAGCAGCTATGGAAAAGAAAAAAAGGTGATACCGAGTATAGCTTAAGTGCCGTACCTATGGGGGGGTTTGTAAAGCTTGCCGGAGATAACTTAGAGGAGTATAAAGGTGAGCCGTATGAATATTTTTCTAAATCTCCGGGTAAGCGCTTTCAGATAATTTTTGCCGGGCCTCTATTAAACTATATACTTGGTTTTTTATGTTTTTGGCTTGTGTTTGTGGTGGGGTATCCTACTTTTACCACAAAGGTCGGCACACTCATTGACGGGATGGGCGCACAGGAAGCCGGCCTTCAAACACAGGATACGATAAAGGCTATTGACGGGTCTCCGGTCGCTTATTGGGAGGATCTGCAGAAAATAATCCAGGAGAAAAAAGACGCCTCAAGCGTAAAGCTGACCGTAGAACGAGAAGGTAAAGAGTTTGAAGTCAACGTGAAAGTAAAACAGCAGGAATTTAACGATCAGCTGGGGCAGAAAAGAAATATTGGCTTAATCGGGATCACGCCTTTTGATGAATTCGTAAAGGTAAGGCATGGTATATTTAAATCTTTTATTCTCGGGGCGCAGCGGACTTGGGATTTGACGGTCCTGACTTACAAGGGGCTTTATTTGATGATTTCCGGAAAGATGTCTGTGCGTGACTCTGTAACCGGGCCCTTAGGTATTTATTATATAACTTCAAAGGCAGCAAAAGCAGGTATTACGGCAGTGCTGCATCTGGTAGCTGTTTTAAGTGTTAGTTTAGCGATCTTTAATCTCTTGCCGCTTCCGATATTAGACGGAGGCCATATCTTATTTTTAGGTATTGAGAAAATACGGGGCAAGGGATTAAGCGTAAAGACAGAGCGCGTTATCACGCAGGTCGGGGTCACCGTAATTATCGGCCTGGCTTTACTTGTGACCTTGAATGATATCTCCAGATTCTTCGGGCCCAGGATAACGCAGTTTTTTAAATAAAAGATGCGGATTAAAAGGCGCAAAAGCAGAGTAATAAAAATCGGAAATGTCCGTATCGGGGGAGACAATCCTGTTGTCATTCAGTCTATGACTAAGGTCAAGACTTCTTCCGTGCAAGAGGTGGTCAAACAGATTAAAGCCTTAGAATGCTGCGGATGTGAGATTGTGCGCCTTGCGGTAAAAGATAATGAAGATGCTTTGGCTTTGAAAAAAATAAAATCAAGAGTAAACTTGCCGCTTGTGGCGGATATTCATTTTGACTGGCGGCTTGCTATACAGGCAATTGAAAGCGGCGTTGATAAGATCAGGCTTAACCCCGGGAATATTTCCAAGAGAGAAGAGATAAGGGAAGTTGTTTGCGCAGCCAAGGCAAATAATATACCGATAAGGGTGGGAGTGAATTCTGGTTCTTTGATTGTAGGGGTAGAAAAGTCACAAGTGGATGCGATGGTGAGAAGCGCTCTTGATTATATAAAGATCTTAGAAGGTTTTAAGTTTTATGAGATCGTTCTTTCTTTGAAGGCCTCGAATATCCTGGATACAGTCGAGGCATATCGCAAGATCTCGAAACTTTGCGATTATCCAATGCACTTGGGGGTTACTGCTACAGGTTCTCCAAATGCGGGCGGCATAAAATCCAGCGTTGCTCTAGGGGCATTGTTACTCGAGGGTATCGGAGATACGTTGAGAGTTTCTTTGACTGAGAAACCGGAAGCAGAAGTATTGGCCGCAAAAGCGATACTTGAGTCTTTAGAGTTGCGTAATTTTGGCCCGGAGATCATTAGTTGTCCGACTTGCGGAAGGTGCGAGGTCGACTTGGTGAGCATCGTCAGAGAATTGGAAAATAGGCTTTCAGTGGTCAGGATCAAAAGGCCTGTAAAAATAGCGGTAATGGGTTGCGTTGTTAACGGCCCCGGAGAAGCAAAGGAAGCGGATATCGGAGTCGCCTTTGGCAAGAAGGACGGGCTTTTATTTAAAAAGGGAAAACCGGTAAGAAAGATTTCTGTTAGTGAATGTGTTAACGTGTTATTAAGGGAGTTAAGATGATCTGGTCAAAGACATTTATACCGACTTTAAAAGAAAACCCTCAAGAGGCAGAATCAACCAGTCACAGGTTGCTTTTACGCGCCGGATTAGTGCGTATGCTTATGGCAGGGGCCTATTCTTATCTTCCTTTGGGGCTAAAGGCGTTAAATAATATTCAGAAGATAATCCGGGAAGAGATGGACGCAAGCGCAGCGGCGGAAGTCCTGCTTCCCGCGTTGCAGCCGCTTGAATTATGGCAGAAGACCGGCCGCGACAAGGATATCGGAGAAGTGATGGTCAGGTTTACCGATAGAAGGGGGAGAAAGGTTTGTCTCGGCCCGACGCATGAAGAGGTGATCACTGATTTAGTCAAATCACACGTCTCAAGTTATAAGCAACTGCCGCTTATCCTTTATCAGATCCAGACTAAATTCCGCGATGAGATGCGTCCACGATTCGGGCTGATACGTGGCTGTGAGTTTATAATGAAAGATGCGTATAGTTTTGATAAAGATGAAGCAGGATTAGATAAAAATTATCAGGTGATGTATGAAGCATATAAGAGGATATTTAAAAGGTGCGGTTTAGATATTTTGACCACAGAAGCGGATTCAGGAGTCATGGGTGGCAAGGTCTCGCATGAATTTATGGTGCCGGCAAAAGACGGGGAGGACGTAGTCTTGAAGTGCAGGAGTTGTAACGCAGTCAAGACTTATAAGGAAGGCGATAAAGAGGCTTGCGCAAAATGTGGCGCAGATACTGACAAGATGAATTGCATAGAGGTCGGGCACATCTTTAAACTAGGGACTAAATACAGCTCTTTGTTGGGGGCTAATTTTCTCGATGCGCAGGGAAAGCTTCTGCCGATAATCATGGGCTGTTACGGGATAGGAGTTTCAAGGCTTGTCTCGGCTGTAATCGAACAGAATAATGATGATGCCGGCATTATCTGGCCTAAGCAAGTGGCTCCTTATCAGGTTATTATCTTGCCTCTGGAAGCGAGTAATAATCAGATCATGGAGGCGGCACTTGGATTGTATAAAAGTCTTCAAGACAATAAAATCGAAGTGCTTTTGGACGACCGGGACGAGCGCGCGGGTGTAAAATTTAAAGACGCTGACCTTTTAGGGATCCCTACGCAGATAATTATCGGAAAAGAGTTTTTAAAGAGCGCTGCGATGGAGTTAAAGAAGCGCGCAAGCGGAGAAAAAATCATAAAAGCCGCGCAAGATTTAATCTCAATAATCAGTGAATAGGGGATTACTATGGATAAGCAATTAATCATAGAGGAGTTAAAAAAGATAATAGGTGATTATCTGGTCGCGAAGGGGCTTGATTTAGTTGACCTGATTTATAGGTATGAGGGTCGCGATCTCTATCTGCGGATTCTTGCTGATAGGCCTGAAGGCGGAATAACTATTGATGAGTGCACTAACCTTAATCGCCAGATCAGCGCTGTCCTGGATGAAAAAGATATTTTTGAGGCAAGCTATATCCTTGAGGTTTCAAGCCCGGGATTGGACAGGCCGCTCAAGACAGAAAAAGATTTCTTGAGGTGCCTGGGCAGGCAGGCAAAGTTTTTTCTTATTGAGCCTGTAAACGGAAAGATCGAGTGGGATGGCATTATAAAGAAAGTGGAGAATGAATCGGTATTAATAGATGTCAAGGCAGAAGTGTTGGAGATACCGTTAACAAAAATAAACAAAGCAAAGCAGATCATTTAGCTTAAAAGATCGGAGAAAATCATGAGTCAAGAATTATTAGCTATCGTAGAGCAGATTGAGAGAGAAAAGGGGATTAAAAAAGAGGTTTTATTCGAGGCAATAGAGAGCGCCTTATTAAGCGCAACCAGAAAGGTGATCGATGTAAAACCTGATGAGGAGTTAAAGGTCGAACTTGACCGTAATAACGGCAAGATCCGCGCTTTCAGGAATAACGAAGAGGTCACTTCTATTGACTTCGGCCGGATCGCCGCCTCTACCGCAAGACAGGTGATCATCCAGAAATTGCGCGAAGCGGAGAAGGATGTCGTTTTTAATGAGTTTCAGAGCAAAGTGGGAGAGATCATCAGCGGTACGGTCTATCGTTTTGAAAAAGGCAATATCGTCGTAGATCTTTTAGGAAAGGCTGAAGGCCTGCTTCCTAAGCGCGAGCAGTCCCCTAAAGAAGAGTTTAAACAGGGCCAGCGCATACGCGCATATTTACTTGAAGTAAAAAAGGATGTCAAGGGCCCGCAGATAATCCTTTCCCGTACGCATCCTAATCTGGTAAAAAAATTATTTGAGCTTGAGGTGCCGGAGATTTATGAAGGCATTGTGGAGATAAAGGCGATCTCAAGGCAGGCCGGAGAGCGCACCAAGATTTCTGTCTGGTCAAAGAATGAAAAAGTGGATTCGGTGGGCGCTTGCGTTGGCATGCGCGGAAACCGCGTGAGAAATATCGTAACCGAGGTTCAAGGCGAGAAAATAGATATAGTTCCTTTTAATGAAGATATCCGAGAGTATATCAAGAATTCACTTTCTCCGGCACAGGTTTCCGAGATAAAACTAAATAAAGAGAAGATGAAGGCGGAAGTCATTGTTGAGAATGACCAGCTTTCTCTGGCTATAGGTAAACATGGCCAGAATGTCAGGCTTGCCTCAAAGCTTCTTGGTTGGGAGTTGGATATCCGCACTAAGGCAATGGTAGCGGAAGAAACACTGAAGCAGGAAGTTGCTAAAGCGCAGGCCGAGCAAGAGGCTGCGGCAGAGGCCGAAAAGAAAGAGGAAAAGCCAGTCAAAGCGGCAAAGAAAGAAAAGAAAAAGAAGGCAGCAGAAAAAGTCCCGCTTAAAGACCTGCCCGGAGTCGGGGAAAAGACCTTAGAGCTTATTAGGGCCGCTGGAATAAAGACTGTGGCTGATATAGCAGGCGCAACGGTTAAGGATCTGACTAATATTAAGGGAATAGGAGAAAAGAAAGCCGAGAAATTAATAGAAGAAGCAAAAAAATTAACCGCCTAATTTAATAAAAGAGAAAGAGACGCTATTATGACTAAAGACAAAAAAGAAAAAATCTCCGTTAAGAAGGATAAAAAGGAAAAAATAAAGAAACCTTTGAAGAAGCTTGCAAAACCTAAGGTTTTACTTTCGGCGCAGAAGGCAAAAAAGAAAGTTTCGGTAAAAGCCAATAGCGCGCCGGCTGCTAAAAAGAAAGGGATCGTACAAAAGCCAAAGGCAATAGTTAGCCCGGTTGTTGCGCAAGTTTCCAAGCAAGAGGCTCCTGCCGCGGTAATTAAGCCTATCCCTGTGGCGCCTGTTGTCAAAGAAGCGCCTGTTGTAGCGAAGAAAGAAGCACCTCCGGTAAAAAAAGAGGCCCCTGTTGTTTCTAAGAAGGAAATCCCTTTTTCCAAGCCAAAGCCGGCGGCAGTTATAAAAGAAGAGCCTCAAAAAACAGAAAAGTTAGAGCCGAAGGAAATTAAAGAGGAAAAGCCCGGGAAAGAATTGGAATTGGATCTGCCTATTACAGTAAAGGACCTGGCAATAAGATTACAGGAGAAGCCCTCAGTAATAATTAAGGACCTGATGGCTATTGGTGTAATGGCCGGGATCAATCAGTCGCTTGATGAAGCAACTGCCGGTAAGCTTTGTCAGAAATATCATTATGTAATAAAGAAAGCTCCCGGTAAAGAAGAGTTGGCCCTCATGGCGCATGAAAAACCGGAAGATCCGGCTGATTTAAAATTCAGGGCTCCTATTGTCACGATCATGGGCCATGTCGACCATGGTAAGACTTCGCTTCTGGACTCTATAAGAAAATCAAAGGTTGTGGAGTCTGAACATGGAGGTATCACCCAGCACATTGGTGCTTACAGGGTTGTCCTGCCGCATGGTGAAATAACTTTTCTTGATACCCCGGGTCACGAGGCTTTTACCGCTATGCGCGCCCGAGGTGCAAGTGTCACTGATATCGTTATTTTGGTCGTGGCTGCTGACGACGGGATCATGCCCCAGACAGAAGAGGCTATTGACCATGCCCGCGCAGCCGAAGTCCCTATAATTGTAGCTATTAATAAGATCGATAAGCCAGGGGCTGATCTTGATAAGATCAAGAAGCAGCTTGCTAAGTATGATTTGGCTCCGGAGGATTGGGGTGGTAAGACTATTACTTGTCCTGTCTCGGCCAAGACAGGCGAGGGCATAGATAATCTTCTTGAGATGATGCTTCTTGAGGCACAGATGCTCGAATTAAAGGCAAATCCGAACCGCATCGCAAGCGGAGTAGTGATCGAAGGAAAAATATCAAAAGGCAGGGGCCCTGTAGCGACTTTGTTAATAAAAAACGGTTCGCTTAGGCTTAACGAAAATATAATCGTCGGCAGCCTTTACGGAAAGATTAAGGCTATGTTTAATGATCATGGCGAATCAGTCACTTCTGCCGGACCGGGATTCCCTGTCGAGGTCCTTGGTATCCAAGGCGTTCCAGCTGCGGGTGAACAGTTTTTTGTTATTCGGGATGAGAAAGAGGCAAAGCAGCTGGTCGAGGCGCGCAAAGAAAAAGAGAAAGAGCAGCAGATAAAGGTAGTAAAAAGGATCAGCCTCGAAGACCTTCATGCCCAGATACAGGAGGGAAAGCTTAAAGAGCTTAAGTTGATCGTCAAAGCGGATGTGCAGGGTTCTCTGGAAGCGATAAAAGATATACTTGAGAAACTAAATGTATCGGAAATAAAGATCTCTATAATCCACGCCGGGGTGGGTAATATCAACTCCTCCGACGTTATCCTTGCGGCGGCATCAAACGCGCTGATAGTGGGTTTTAATCTCTCGGCAGATGATCTTGCTAAAGACCTGGCGAATAAAGAAGGCGTAGAGATAAAGATCTATAATATTATTTATGAATTGGGCAATGAGATAAAAGCGGCTGTGGAGGGGATGCTTGCCCCTAAGATAAAGAAGGTTTTTCTCGGCAGGGCCGAGGTAAGAAAAGTCTTTAGGCTTTCGCGGGCAGGCACTGTTGCCGGAAGTTTTGTGACTAAGGGTAAGATTAACCGCGCAAGTTTAATAAATATTGTGCGTAACGGTGAAATTGTCTTTGAGGGGAAGCTATCTTCTTTAAAGCGTTTTAAGGATGATGTGCGCGATGTCGCCGAGGGTTTTGAATGCGGCATAAGCGTTTCCGGCTTTGATCAGATTATGGAAGGCGACCTCATCGAATCGTATGATATCGAGAGGATAGCCAGGAAATTATAAGGTCACAAGTCATAAGACATATAATACTATGAGAAAACGAATTCTAAGCGGTATGCGTCCCACCGGTAAGCTGCACCTGGGCCATCTGGTCGGCGCTCTTGATAGCTGGGTTAAACTGCAGGATGAATATGATTGCTTTTTTATGGTTGCCGATTGGCACGCGCTTATGAGCGAGTATGAAAATACCGCTGTCCTATCAGAATCTATTATTGATAATGTAGTGGATTGGCTGGCAGCGGGTATTGATCCGCAAAAGGCTGTTTTATTCGTTCAGTCAAAGGTGAGCGCCCATTTGGATTTGTTTATGATGTTTTCCTGCCTTACTCCTTTGGGCCTGCTTGAGAGATGCCCGACTTATAAAGAGCAGATGCGTGAAATAAAGACGCGCGATCTGCATACTTATGGCTTTTTAGGGTATCCTGTTTTGCAGGCCGCGGATATCCTGGTTTATAAGGCGGAAAAAGTCCCTGTGGGAGATGATCAACTTCCGCATTTAGAGCTGACGCGTGAGATCGCGCGCCGTTTCAACGGGCTTTATAAAAAGGAGATATTTCCTTATCCCGACGCAATTTTGACTAAATTCCCCCGGCTCCTTGGTTTGGACGCAAGGAAGATGAGTAAGAGCTATAATAACACAATAAATCTTTCCGATTCAGAAGAGACGCTGAAACAAAAAGTCTCCAGTATGTTTACAGATCCAAAGAGGATAAAATTAAACGATAAGGGCCATCCCGATACCTGCAATGTGTTTTCCTACTATTGCGTATTTGTTCCTGAAAGCAAAGATGAGGCAAGGAATTGGTGCGAGAATGCCAATATCGGATGTACCGAATGCAAGAAACTTCTTGCGCAGGGATTGCTTGAGAAG
>JAHJJA010000159.1 GCA_018822885.1 Candidatus Omnitrophota bacterium | reverse complement strand
TTTAAATTAATCGATGCTTTTAATTTAAGCGAAGCGTTGTTATTAAAAATTAGGCCAGATATTCAATCACTATGGTATCAGCTAAAACTTAAGATTAATAGTAATGGCCAACTTTTAAGTAAAGCCGAAATCAAAAAGGAGCTAAATACATTATTTAGGAATAATAATAAAGGTAGATTTGAAGCGAATCAGGCAATTGGTGATTTGTTAGATTTCTATAGGAATAGCGCGCAAAGGGATAATTACTTAGTAGGCCAATTAAAAAATATAGATGGAAGAATTTTAATTGTTCGCGGAGAAGAGCACCAGCCATTTATAAAGAAAGAGATGGAAGAGGCATCAAAAAATGGACATAAGATTGAAGCGGTAGAGGTTAATGTTAGTAATGGAGATATTGCTCATGATATGGCAGTTGGAGCCAGTCAGGATGTCCCGGAGCGCGACAGGATGCAGCCCGGTGAAACCGCCAAGCAATACCAGAAGAGGCTGGAAGAAAAATATGGCGTAGAGATCCAGATCATCAAAACTCGCGAAGGCCTGAAAAACGCAGCCAGGCAGGTCGGACTTACTCTTAACGATACAGACAGGGGATTTGGGTATTATAGTAGAAACAAGGGCAAGGCCATTGTGTATGTTCTCGATGGTTTTCAAACCGACTCAACTCTAATGATTCATGAAATCAGCGAAGCACTTTCCCGCCAGCCCGAAGGAATCGCGCCCGCAGGTCAGGAAACAGGAGGGAAAGCTCAGGTAGGTAAAAATGCGCCGGGGCAGGTGAGGGGTTCAGGGAGTAATATAATCGTTGGAGCGATGCATAAGAAAGATGGCCAGCTATTTAAGGAGATGCAGAGAAGGTTTGGCAGAATAATAGATAGATTCGGCTGGAATAGGGTGATGGATGCTTTGGAGCAAAAGAGGCAGGAAAATCAGCAAGAGCACGATTCTTTTATCAGGGTTGCCTTGGAACAATTACAAGAGGCGGGAATTCCTGTTGCCCAGGCACAAAGAATGCTTGGAAGAATATTATTAGTTGATGTTAAAGATAAAAAGCTTCAGAGAGTTTCGGATGAATTAGGCGGTTTGGTTGTCGGCCATAACGGAATATTAAAAATATTATTTCCTGAAGAACGGATGAGAAATATTGCTCAAGAAGGTATAGCCGGTAATGAAAAGGTCTTAGGGCATTTGCTGCATGAATTGATTGAGGTGGAGCTTCTAGAGGCTGGTTTAACCGTCGAGCAGGCGCATGCCTTGGCATTACAAGTTAATCAGGCTTGGGATAATGGAAGAGCGCAGGCTGCAGCAGAGGAGATTGCAAAATTGCGCGCTGCATGTCAAATAAGAAGTATTGCGTTAAATGGTCTCTTGGGAGCGCAACGCGCAGCTGAAAAAGGCGTTATTGTGGATAGGGATAGCGGCATGGGGGCTGAGGCGGTGATTCGCCAACTACGAAGTTCTAAGGATTTTTTCCGTGCAGAAGTAGGAAGGCATGGAGAAGGATATATTCGGTGGCAGATAGAGAAAATTCTTCCAGCTGCAGCAAGGGGTTTGTTTAAACTGTTGTGGGATAATAAATTGGCAAGAAGTATTATAAATGAGATGTTTTTAACCTCGTGCGTGTTATTCCGTAAAGACCAATACAATAAATATATTTTACAAGTTGCGCAGGAGCTCTTAGGCCGCGATTGGGAGCGTTCTCCGGTGGGGATTATGGCTGAGCGTAATGGCGATACTCTGTACCATCTAAGTTCGTTAATCGAGAAAAATGGAAGAGATGTCGTCGAGGAAAGGCTAAAAAATGGCGCGGTAATCTTGATGACTACTAGTAAAAATCTAGAAGAGCTTGAGAAAGGAATCGCTTCGAATGATTTGTTTGATCCTTGGTCTGGAGGAGTTTTGGGGTTTCCTGAAATTGAGCCAAATTTAATCGCAGCAATTTTTGTACCTGAGCATCTTTTCGATATAGTTAAAACAACTCTGCCTAGGAAGTTGCGGAATAAAATCGTTAAAGTTAGAGGAGAAATTAGGGCGAATTCAGTAAAAGACGAGTTTGGCCAGATTTTTTGGATTGAAAGCAAAGAAGTTAATCTTAAAATCCCTGATTGGTTTGGCGCACTTTATAATTTTATGCTGCGCAACAGAGGCAATTTAAAACCTACGCTCATGGTGCACGGAACAAGGCTTCCTACGGTTGCAGATATTGTGTCTGGTGCAAAGGCTCAGGCATTAATTACTCCGCAAGCAGAATTCTCTGACGGTATTATCGGAGCCATGCATCAGACTAAGCTAGATTCTACTTCGGGAAACAGTGTTTCTTCTGTTGATGCAGGTAAAAATGCGCCGGGGCGCAAGAGGGCAAAACCACAGGGGCAGAACTTGGTAACTTCTGCAGCCGCGAAGATAATTGAAGAAATAAGTGCTGAATCAAACGTCTTAAAGTCATACTGGCTGAAGTTAAAGCTATTGGAAAGTTTAGGAGTTATTTCAAAAGACAGGGTTGTTTTGTACCCGCTCATAGGTGCAGATTTAATGCCGGCAGGGTTTGCTCCGGTAATAGGAATGGATATGGAGCTTCCGGAGAATATGGGCTCTAAAGTTAATTTGAGGAAGTTTATAGACGAACTTGCAGAAGAGGGATATGTTCCAGAGGATTTTAAGCGACAAATTGCAGGTGGGTTTGGACAAGCAGGAAGCGCAGTCAATATTCCTATGGATCTTTTAAGGGCGTCCAATGATGACTGGCAATCCTTAAGAAAAAGAACGGATAAAAGTCAAGTGGGGGCATTATTCATAAAGGGCTGGGGTAATTTTGTGATGCTTAAGGATATGGGTAGAATGACGAACAAAGAATACAGAAGCAAGCTATGGGAATTTATAAGAAAGATTGATAACGAATTTATGCCAGAAGGAAGTTTTGTTATTTTGTTCAATCATTCAGCAGAAGAAATTGAGAAAATAAAGAACGAATTAGGATATGTAGATTATCTTGAAGAAACGCTCTCCAGGGATCTATTCTTAAAGTTGAATCGGGCAGATAGTTCTTTGGAAGCTCGAATTAATGCTGGCACGATAGGATCACGTAAATTTTTAATCGGCGGGAAAATGGTGGTATTGCAAAAAAAGGAAACCGTGCGGGCTGAGTCAGGGCTGGAAGAAGCTTTAAACTTGGAGTTAAACCAATGGCTCAAGAATGGATTTGGAAAGACAACCGTAGAAGCTAGCGACGGAAATAAATTTACCTTTAATTATTTTATTGGCGAAGACCCTTTTGAGTCCGATGGTTATGTGAGGACAGGACATGTTATTGAAGTCTCTCATAGAGGAAAGCGAATAGGATACGTGCATTTTTTTATTGATGAAAACAGGGAGAAAGGAACTTATGCGGTTATGTGGGCGGCATTTTTCGAACATAGTAAGGTAGGAGGACTTCAACAAGGAGAAGCGATTTTTGTAGATCCGTCATATAGCCGGTACTATCGAGGTATCGGAGCTTCTTTATTGGGCATGGCTCTTCGCTTTGCGCGAATGAAAGGAGCAAAACAATTTGGGGTAGTTGAAGTATATGCTCCGGAATTCTTTAGAAAGGCAGGTTTTGAACTGACAGCGTCAGAAGAAACAGGGCATTTTAGGAATTTACAAAATCACGGTATTACAAAGTTACCCAAAATACAGATATTGCTCGCAGAGACAGGAGCAGGTTCCGTAAAGGAGGGAGCCCAAGACCACGCTTCTGAAGGCGATGTAACTTTAGAGGGCGCCCGGAAATTAGCTGATCTTGCCGACGCCTTAGGAGTTAATTCTGAAAGACTTCCTCCTGATATTGTGAGAGAACTTGAAAAGGTCCTGGGTCCTGGCAAGGCCCAAGGATTAGTGGTGCGCATAATGAAAGATGATCTTATGCTTAACCAGGATAATAAGCCTATTCAGGGATTAGTGAGGTTAGGTAACCAGATCTTTATTGGAGAGGATTATTTAAGAAGAAATAATAATGACTGGCTGCAGGTTCTAACCAAGCTTGGCCATGAAGGGATGAGTAAATGGATTGCCGAGGATCATCCTGATATAGGAGAAAAAGAGGCGCACGAATTAGCCAAGCAGCTGGAAGAGGTGATCCGGCTTAATCGTAAGGCTGAGGGCAAAAATGAGGCGGGGCAGGAAGCCCAGTTGATAGAGACTATGAAGCAAGTGCGGGCAAGTGCGGGTGGAGAACTTTGTTTGGGGGTCTCTATTGCATTAGCCAAAGCTTTAAGACAACAAGGAATAGATGCGGTTGTTTATGCTGCTCATGACGCAAGGGGGTCGTTTTACGATGAACATGGGAATGCTGTCGTGCATTATTGGGTAGAGACTCCCGGATATCTTCTTGACGCTTTTCCTGAAGGGCTGGGTAAACATAAGGCAATGGTTAAGAGCCACATAAAAGAAGGATTTGTAATAATTAATAAAAGATTGCCCCTGCCTTATATTTATGCTTTTGGCAGGACTGCGAGTAAACAGGAATTGGGGAGTGATTATTTTGAGCTTAGCGTAGGAATTCATAATTCTGAGGTAAAGGAAAATGCAGGCAAAAATGAGGCGGGACAGGAGGGGATTAGATATTTGAATACAAATGAAGTCGGGATTCCTGCTGAAGTTATTGCGCAACGCGTAGAAGAGCTTTGGCAAATAGGCAGCAAAGGCGGTTATG
>JAHJJA010000158.1 GCA_018822885.1 Candidatus Omnitrophota bacterium | reverse complement strand
TTTTAAGGATTATCAGATTCAGAACGCCCGCCTCAATACTAACTCACTTGCGAGCGCTTCCGGAGAAGTAACACTCCTAAAAAGCGACCTCAAGCAAGGAAAGATAGAGGTCCAGGGGTGGTTCCCCCATCTGGAGGGAGCGGCAAAAATCCTTTTCTCTGAAGATGGAGGAAGGACGTGGAGAGAGCTAGCAATAAATCAGATGTTTACGGCTTCTTTTGTTCCGATGCCAAATAAACTTTATGAACCACTGATCAAGATCAAAACCGAAGATTCCGAAGAATTTCAGATAAAGGTTTTCCCGAATATTCGGGGAATTCTTTTCAAAGACATAGATTATAATCAGCTCGTAGCTGAGACTATCGGAAAAATCGCCGAGGCCTATGAAAGCGCAAACTTCAGCCAATTCAGCCAATATATCTCAAAGGATTATCTAGGTAATAAAACATTCCTTGAGGAAGGTATACGGACAGACTTTGATCTTTTCTCTAACATCCGCCTGACTCTCTATATCAACCGCATTGATAAAAGAGGGAATATTTTTGCCGCTGAAACAAGGTGGGACAAGACCCAGACCCCCAGGAGTACCGGACAGGAGCAGCGCACTTCAGGTAACACCACGTTTATGTTTGTGTTTGAGGATGGCCTGATGAAGATCCAGAACTTAAGGGGCAACCTTATCTATGCCACGCTTCAACCTGAAATAGCCCAGGCAAGCGGATTGCCGCAAACAGTCGTCAATCAAATACGCGAAGCTAATCAGGAAAGAAACCCCGTTCAGCCCGGAGCAGGAGAAACAGAGCAAGCCGGTGGCACAAGTACCCAAGCAACGATCCCTGTTAAAAACGGCTCAATACACTCCCAATATGCTACAGCCGGGGATTGCACAAGCTTCAGGACAGACTTTGATTACGACTTCTCTTCCGGAACTGAAGGCAGCGCAGGCGGCGGAGATTTTTATCTGGAGTGGAACATCCTCTTTAATCTTGGGGGCGCCCAAATCCAGCAAATAACCAGCTCTACTTTTGAAGCCCTTAATGAAGCACCTACTTCGGGTTATACCAACTCTTCAGCAGGAACGCTTGCGGCAGGGGAGGTATACGCTTTTATTACGCAAGAAGGATACTACGGCAAGTTTAAAGTCACCTCTAAAAATACCGTAGATTGCAATAGGAATACCGTGAATTTCAGCTACGCCGTCCAAACAGACGGTACCAGAAACCTAAAAACGCAGTAAGAAAGCAGGGGGGAGGCAGGCAAAAACAGCCTCCCCTTCAGTTTGCCTTGACAACCACACAGATGTGTGGTAGCGTAGAGTTACAATGTCACAAGATAACAAGGTCACAGGATTAACGGCTAAACAAGAAAAAGTGCTGAATTTTATACGCGAGCGTATACAAAGCAACTTACCGCCGACTATCAGGGAGATCGCCAAAGAAATGGGCTTTGGCTCAACCGGCACGGTCAGGGATTATCTTGATGCGCTTAGTAAAAAAGGCTACCTAAGACGCACCGGAAAGCTTTCACGTTCAATTGAGCTCTTAAAAGGCGCTGTAAACAGTATTCCGCTGGTTGCCACTATACCCGCGGGAAAGCCAAATCTTGCTTATGAAGACACCGAAAACCAGCTACAACTAGGCGATTTACTGCCTGCAGGCGCAAACCAAAACGAGATATTTGCCTTAAAAGTCAAAGGCGAAAGCATGATCGAAGCCGGGATCATGGATGGCGATACCGCCATTATCAGGAAACAGGCAACCGCAGAAACCGGCGATATCATCGCGGCACTGCTTGGCAATAATGAGGTAACGCTTAAATACCTCGGCCGGGAAAACGGCAAATTCTTCCTAAAGCCGGCCAATAGTAACTATCAACCCATATACAAACCATTCACAGTAATCGGGAAATTAGTGACGATAATCAGAAAATACTAATGTAAGACTTTATGCCTTTGCTGACGGCACATTGAATTTTTTGCCATGGCCTTATTAGGTATTGGTTTTTGGCATATCTACCAATTAAAACATATTTAGCTAAGCAGGGACAGTCCCCAGGAAACGGGGACAGTCCCTGCATCAATACTTATTTAGCATGAAACAATCAGGATTTAACCCAAAGGCACGCTGGGACAGGCATATCCCGGAAACAGACAACAGCACACCGGAAGATTTAAATGAGAAGATCGACTGCCTGGCCTACTTTAAGGGCGGCAAGATCTTGCCGCAGGAGTTCACCTGGAACAACAAAACCTACCGGATCCAAAAGATCACCTACGCCTGGCAGGAGCGCCTGGGCCGCGAGACCATAAACAACTTCTCCGTAAGCACCGGCCCGGATCTTTACCAGATATCATTTAATAATACGACATACGGATGGAGAATCAATAAGGTAATTGAATGATCCTGCACATCGACATGGATGCCTTTTTCGCATCCATTGAACAGGCCATAAATCCGCGCCTTAAAGGCAAGCCGCTTATTGTCGGCTCAAGGCCCAGCCGAATGCGCACTGTTGTCTGCGCAGCAAGCTACGAGGCCAAAACCCTGGGCATAGATTCCGGAACATCATCAGCGGAAGCCTTCAAAATATGCCCAAATTTAGAGTTTGTCGCGGCAGACCAGGCCAAGTATATCTGGACTTCAGAGCAAATATTTGGCTTGCTTCAGGCCTATGGATACCAGCTTAATTATGCCTCTATAGATGAATTTCAAATGGATATCGGTGAAACAAACGGTTTGGAAATAGCGCAGAAAATTCGCTCCCAAATATATGCGAACTTTAACATCACTGCTTCGGTTGGAATAGCAAAAAATTGGCTATTGAGCAAACTGGCTTCAAAACTAAACAAACCAAACGGCATCGCGATAATTACAGAAGAAAACATCACTCAAGTTCTAGGCAAGACTCCGGCAAAAAAACTTTGCGGGGTCGGTGAAAAAACCTCTGAATTACTGCTGAATCTAGGCATCAAAACCTGCCTGGATCTATACCAAAAATCAGCGCGCTTTTTGGAAAAATTTCTTGGCCAAAACGGAGTGAACCTTTATCTTGATCTGCACTCCAATGAAGCCTTTGATATAAAGAATAAAGAAGAAAAACCCAAGTCAATAGGCCATTCATATACATTACCGCGCGCCGCAAAAACCCCGGGGTTTATTCAAGGATGGATCCGGCTTTTATGTGAAATGGTCGCAGAGCGCCTAAGACAAAAACAATTGGTTTCACAAACTGTGCATCTTTGGCTAAACGGCCCTGAAATCGGGAATTTCGCTGCCCAAAAGACCTTTGAGCAGGCCACAAATGACGGTTACGAGGTCTACCAAAGATGTCTTAAAATAATGGCCAAAACAGGCCTCAAAACGCCAAGAATAAGGGCTTTAGGGGTCACATGCGGCAATCTATCTAAAACAAGTTACCCCCCTTTATTTATTGAACAAAAAAGGAG
>JAHJJA010000157.1 GCA_018822885.1 Candidatus Omnitrophota bacterium | reverse complement strand
CTCAAGCTCTTTTTTTGTCAAGACCTTTTTTAATAATGCCTCCGGATCATCTTTGCCTGTACCGGATTTTTTTTCCGCTAGATTCCGTATAACCTGCGCGATCGTATCTTTAATCGCTTCCATACCCTAATTAAGCCGCATCGGCAATACAATATAAATATAATTGCTGCTGCGAATCACCCCGGGTTTCTCGCTATCGGTGATTTCAAATTCAACTGAATCTGTGGTGAGATTTTTTAAGACATCTGCCAGATACACAGGATTAAAACCAATCACCATTTCCTTGCCAGAATATTCGATCGCCACCTCTTCGCGCGACTCTCCGACATCCGGAGTAGATTTTGAAACCACTAACTTATTTTTAAACACCTCTAGCTTAACCGCTTGATAATCCGGAGTCGCCAGAAGCGCGGCCCTTTTCACCGCAAGAAGAAACAGGTGCCGGTCGATTTTGATTTTATTTTCCGACACAGGAGGAATCACTTGTTTAAAATCAGGAAACTCCCCTTCTATCAAACGCGAAATAATAGTGATACCCGACAACTCAAAACACACCTGATTGTTCCCTAATATCACGGTTAACTCCCCGTCGTCTTGCAGGTTGCGGTTTAATTCATGGATAGTTTTAATAGGAACAATCATGGAGACTTCTTTATCAACACCGTTAAGTAATTTTTTATCTGTGATCGCCAGCCGCTTGCCGTCCGTAGCCACCAAGGTTAAATTATTTTTATTTAATTTAAAAAGTATCCCGTTTAAGATATACCGGGTTTCATCAACAGAGACCGCGAAAGAAGTCAGCCCCAACATCCTCTTTAACCCCTCCTGCTCTATTTTCACCACTTCCTTATCTTTAAATTCCGGTAATTTAGGAAACTCTTCCTTCGGTAACCCCATCACCTTAAACTGACATGATTCTGTCTCAATATTTACTAAATTATTCTTTTTAGTAGTCACCACTACCTGATCGCTGGGTAATTCCCTAATAATATCACCAAATCTTTTAGCCGGAACAGTTATTGCACCTGCTTCCTGGATATCCACAGGTATTACACAACTTATACCTATATCAAGATCCGTAGCAGTTAACCGTATTTTTTCCTGAAAAGTTTCTATTAAAATGTTTGAAAGTATTGGTAGCGCAGATTTTGCGGTAATAATATTTTGAACGGTTTGTATACCTCCCAACAAAACATCTTTCTCCATTTTAATCTTCATTTTTTCTCCTTACTATGTATTAATTATAAAACTAATAAAAAAGTAGTAGTAATAATAAGGTTACATTTCTGTTGAAAACTTCATAACCCATTTCAATATGAGTTGTTAGTAATAAACAGGCCTTTGGATAACCCTTGAGTTTACTGTTTAATGATTTGAATAACCCTATCCACCTTTTCTTTTAACAACAGGTCTTTGTTTAAAAGCTCTTTGATTTTATTGTAAGAGTGTAGGACCGTTGTGTGGTCTTTACCCCCAAAGTATTGTCCGATTTCCGGTAAAGATAGATCAGTCAATTCCCTGCTTAAATACATCGCAACCTGGCGGGGCAGCACTACGGTCTTAGTGCGCCGTTTAGTTTTTAGTTCCGCCAAAGTGATGGAAAATTCTTCTGCGGCGCAACGTTGGATAAAATCCACCGTAATCAATTTTTTAGGTTCTTTTAAAAGGTCCTTCAAAACTTCGTGTGCCAACTCCAGCGTCACCTGTTTTTCTTCGAGCAGCGAATAAGCTATTGTCCTAATAAGTGCTCCCTCTAATTCCCGTATATTAGTTTTGATCAATTGCGCGATAAACATGATTACTTCGTCGGGAACATTGACAGGTTCCCTCTCGACTTTCTTCTTTAGGATCGCCACGCGCGTCTCAAAATCAGGCGGCTGGATGTCTGTGGTCAGGCCCCAACCAAAACGCGAAACCAGGCGCTCCTGTAATTTTTCTATTTCTTTCGGGGGGCGGTCAGAGCAGAGAATTATCTGTTTATGGGCGTCGTAAAGCGTATTAAAGGTATTAAAAAATTCCTCTTGGGTGGACTCCCTGCCTCCCAAAAAATGCACATCATCTACTACCAAGACATCAAGATTTCTGAATTTTTGACGAAAGGCAGCTGTTGAATGGTGTTGTATTGCGTCAATAAGTTCATTGGTGAATTTTTCTACGGGCAGATAGCAGATTTTGGGACAACCTCCGTCTTTATGTTTAATATGATGACAAATCGCCTGGATCAGGTGTGTCTTGCCTAATCCCGTTGCTCCATATATAAATAAAGGATTATATGTTTTTGCCGGAGAGTCGGCTACTGCGATTGCGTATGCGTGGGCGTGTCGGTTTGACGGCCCGACCACGAAATTTTCAAAGGTGTAACGGGGATTTAGGTTGAATGTGTCTTGTGTTTTGGCGTGCGCAGGCTGTGGTGCGGCAACCCGGGGTTTCTCCGGTGCAGGCCGGCCTGCTTCTAACGTAACGGTAACGCCCTTGTCGGAGACGGCATTTAGGGATTGCTGGATAGATTCCCGGTAGTGCTTGTCTACCCAGTCACGGAAAAACTCATCTGGGGCTTCCAGGCAGAGCGTGTGCGCATCTTTGGATTGCGCCTTTAGCGGGAGTATCCAGGTCTCGAAAGCGCTTTGACCCAGGCTGGTTTTGATGCTATCTTGAGCCTCTTGCCAGAGGCGGACTAAAGCTTCCATGAGTTATCCTATTAATTCACAGTTTATTCACAGCTTGCATAAATCTGTGGAAAAACAAAATGTTCTTAAATTAACTTAACACAAGCCCCTGTTTCAGGCAAGCAAAAAAATCTTCCGGCGCGCAGTGTATTATACAATAAAATCATGGCTCGTCAACAAAAAAATTTTTGGCTTGACTGGTCTTTGGTTCTGTGTTAATATTTTCAAACAAAAAATTAACTTATTGCATTGACTTAATATTCGTTTGTGTTATAATTAACAACATTGTAAAAATAAGGAGTTAAAAGACAATGAAAAAGAACCTGACTACTCCCACAAACATCGTCGGAAAACGTAAGCATGGCTTCCGCGCAAGGATGGCCTCAAAAACCGGCCGGCAAATTATCAAGCGCCGCCGCCACAAAGGAAGAAAGAAACTTTCAGTTTGATGCTTGTTAATATCTTGGTTGCTTTGATTAAATTTTATCAGGGTAGCGCTAGGGGATTTTTGCCTGCCGCCTGCCGTTTTTACCCGAGCTGTTCAGAGTATGCAAAGCAGGCCTTAATTAAATACGGCTTCCTCAAAGGAAGTTACTTGGCTGCGAAGAGGTTATTGCGCTGCCATCCGCTTTCCGGGAAAGCCGGCTACGACCCTATTTTATAACTATGGAAAAACGTTCATTTGTGGCAATAGCTTTATCAATGGCAGTATTATTAGCTTGGTCTTTTCTTTTGCCTAAGTCGCAAACTCCTGTACCGCAATCAGTTGTAACAAACCAAACCTCCAGCTTAAGTGCTCCCCTTGTTAGTAGTGCCCCAATACAAGCTCCGGCTGCTCCTGTTCAGGCCCCAGAGCTCCTTGAGGAATCAAGTTTTGAATTTTCCACAGAAAAATTGAATATTACTTTTATTGAGCCGTTGGCGGCTATTCAAGAGATTGAATTTCTTGGAAAACGTAACCATGTATTTCCTCTTAAAGCAGGTTTTTGGCTTGGTGATAAATCACTGCGTTTCCAAAAAACAGAGGTGACCTCTAATGCAGTAACCTTTGTGCATCTTGATCAAAATAAAAAGATTAGCAAACGATTTATTTTTTCTAACACTAATTACGGCATGGATTTAGAATTAAATGTCCAATCTATGTCCAATCTGCCGTTGCGTCTAAATCTTCCTTTAATATTAGGGGTACCTAATTTTGCGAGCAAATCTCTTGATACGCGCTACCTGGATCTTGCTGTTTCTACTGTTGATAAGATGCAACACGTTAATGCCCGTAAAACCTTGGATTTTAATAATTTGAAATTTCTTGCGCTTCGAGACCAGTATTTTTGTGCAATTGTAGAACCAGAGTTTGAGAATAATACTGCGTATGTGCGTAAGATTGATAACACTGAATCGGAAGTAGGTATTAATTTGCAGGAAATTGAATTAAAACCTAAACAGAAGGTGGATTTGAGATTCCACATCTATTTGGGGCCGCAAGACTTAAAAGAGATCAGTTTTATCAATAAAACATGGGGGGCAATTATTAATTTCGGCACCTTTGATATTATTTCGCAGATCTTATTGCAGGTATTGGATTTACTATATAAAGTTTTTCACAATTGGGGCGTTGCTATTATTGCCTTGAGCGTTTTGGTTTACTTTTTGCTTTATCCGCTTACACTTAAACAGATGCGCTCCATGAAAGCAATGCAGGCAGTTCAGCCTAAGGTAGAGGAGATCAGAAGGCTATATAAGGATAACCCACAAAGGCTCAATAAAGAGATAATGGCTTTATACAAAGAGCACAAAGTTAACCCTTTGGGTGGTTGTCTGCCGATGTTGTTACAAATGCCGATATTTTTTGCCTTGTATCAGGCTTTGATCCGCTCTGTAGCATTAAGGGGGGCAAACTTTCTTTGGATCAAAGATTTGTCTGAGCCGGATCGGTTATTTACCTTACCTTTTTCAATACCCATTCTTGGTAATGAAGTGAATATTTTACCTCTTATTATGACCTTAGGTATGTTTGTGCAGCAGAAATTTTCTATGCAGACCTCTAGCAGCGCATCATCGTCCGCAGAGCAACAGAAGATTATGATGATAGCCATGCCGCTTATGTTTGGTTTTATTTTCTATAAAATGCCCTCGGGTTTAGTGTTGTACTGGTTTGTGAATAGCATGTTGATGTTGGTTTATCAAATTCGTATAAGTCGCTCAAAATGAACCCAAAATCTAGCATAGAAGTAGAAGGCGCGACCGTTGAAGAGGCGATTCAAAAAGCTTTAAAAGAGTTAAAGCTTGCGCGCAACAAAGTCAAGATAGAGGTTCTTTCCGACGAACAAAAGGGGCTGTTTGGAATGCCTGGCGCAAAGCCGGCAAAAGTCCGTGTCACTACCATAAAAAATACTTGACCCCAGCATTGATTTGTGCTAATACATTTATACAAAAATTAGTGTAGGCGAGGCTCGAAGAGAATAGATAATATAGGGCAAAAGGCAGGTTTCTCGTGGAACATAACCTAACTTATTGAATAGCAATGGGTAAGGTAATCACAATTTGTAATCAGAAGGGCGGCACCGGTAAAACTACCTCGGCAATTAATTTGTCCAGTTATCTTGCTATCGCCGGCAAAAAGGTTTTGGTGATAGATCTTGATCCTCAAGGCAATGCCACAAGCGGTATCGGAGTTAACAAGCATAATATACAAAAGAGCACTTACCATGTCCTCCTAGAGGAACTTGATTTACAAGAAGTTTTGCATCCTACCGCAGTGCCAAATCTTTTTCTTGCCCCTGCAAATCTGGATCTTACCGGAGCCGAAGTAGAATTGGTTAGCGTTTTGGGAAGGGAATATCGCTTAAAGCGCGCATTGCAAAAAGCAAAAGAAGATTTTGATTTTATTTTTATTGATTCTCCGCCATCACTTGGATTACTGACGATCAATGCCTTATGCGCCGCGGATTCAGTTTTGATCCCTGTGCAATGCGAATATTATGCATTGGAAGGATTAACGCAACTCAATAATACTATTACACTTGTGAAAGATAACCTTAATCCTAATCTTTACATTGAAGGTGTGCTATTGACCATGGCAGACTTCCGCACAAACCTTACCAAAGAAGTTATCCAGGAGGCCCGTAATCATTTCAATGAAAAAGTTTATAAAACCGTCATCCCACGAAATATTCGCTTGACAGAGGCTCCGAGTTTTGGCAAGCCAGTTGCGCTGTATGATAAGGATTCGCTGGGCGCGCTTAAGTATGAAGAATTGAGCAAAGAGGTTTTAGGTATTCCCATAACTACGGAAAATAGTTTAGCAGAAGGAGCTCAGCATGGATAGGAAAGCACTTGGACGCGGGATCGGCGCCTTGATTCCTGAAAGAGAATCAACGCATGAAGACAGGATTATTTATGTCCAAACTGATCAGATTCAACCCAATCCTTTTCAACCCAGAGAAGAGTTTAATCAGCAAAACATCGAAGAGCTGGCTCAATCAATAAAAGAAAAGGGAGTGATTCAGCCTCTACTGGTCCGGCAAAAAGGCGATACCTACGAATTGATCGCCGGAGAAAGGCGTTTGCGCGCAGCTAAACTATTGAACCTCAATGAGATACCGATCATCGTTAAAAATGTCGATGATAAAGATTCCCTTGAATTAGCATTGATTGAAAATATCCAACGCCAGGAATTAAATCCTATTGAAGAGGCGCACGCCTACCAATATTTAATGGAGAAGTTTGCGGTGACTCAGGAAAAAATCAGCGAGGTGCTTGGCAAATCCAGGGTGACCATCACAAATACATTGCGCCTTTTAAAGCTGCCGCGTGAAATCCAGGACGAAATAAAAAATGGCAGGCTTTCGTTCGCGCATGGGAGAGCGCTGATAGAAATCGAGGACGCCAACTATCAACGCAAATTAGCGCAGGATGTGATTGCTAAGGGTTTGTCTGTAAGAGAGCTGGAGAGTTTGATCAAAATACAGCGCCCAAAGGGCATTAAGAGGAGGATGGGATTGTCTTCTCGTGAGCCGCTGGTGGCGGTGTTGGAAGAACAGCTGCAACATGCCTTGGCCACAAAGGTCAGAATAAGCAAGAGAAAAAAACGTGGGCATATCAACATTGAATTCTATTCGGAAGAAGATTTGGGAAGAATCGTCAAAGTGATCAAGGGAGGGGATTAATTATGAATCAGGCAGCATTGATTCTCATAAAGCCAGATGGGCTCAAGAAATCCTTGACCGGAAATATTTTGACACGCCTTTCCGAGACCAAGCTTGAGATCGTCGCCGCCAAGATGGTACGCGTGTCAAAGCCGCTTGCCGAGGAGCATTACCGTCATTTAAAGGATAAGCCGTTTTTCCCCGAGATCATAAAATACCTGCAAGGGGAATTGCACGACCGAAAAAAAGTCATGGCGTTGGTGTATTGGGGTAAAGACGCGATAAAGAAATGCCGCGAGCTGGCAGGGGCGACCAATCCGGAAGAGGCAGATCCGACTTCTATCCGCGGCTCATACGGCAGGATCACTACCGGAGGCATATATGAAAATGTGATCCACGTCTCCAGCGACGAGAAAGATGCTGAGCGTGAGATTAAATTGTGGTTTTCTCCGGATGAGATAATCGTAGACCTTTATCCGGCAAGAGAAGTAATAGAAAAAGAGCATAAGGCAAGCGCGTGGGCGCAGTAAACAAACGGGGGTTTTCGCATGTTAAACAGCATGACCGGCTTTGGCAGCAAAGAGAAGGAGATCTCTCCGTTCGGCAAGATCACCGTCGAGCTAAGAAGCACAAACCATAAATTCTTAGAGACGGTTTTACATATGCCGGAAGGATTTTTATCGCTGGAAGATAAAATCAAAAGAGAGATTGAGTCTAAGATCAAACGGGGCCGTATTACCTGCGCTATTAATATTGCCGGTGGCAGGGCCGGAGAGGTGTGTGTAAATAAAGACTTGTTGAAAAATTATCTCTGCGCCCTGAAGACTATACAAAAACAATTCCAACTGAAGGACGAGGTGAGGATCGACACCTTAATTCATTTGCCGGGAGTATTATCTCTAAAGACAGGTGATATCTTAAAGGGTAATATTTGGCCTCAACTTAAACTCCTTGTGAATGAGGCGCTTAGCAACTTAATGAAGATGCGGCAGAAAGAGGGACGCGCGCTTTTTAGGTATTTAAGGAGCAGGGCGGGGGCTTTAAAAACAAGCATTGATTTTATCAATACCCGTTTTAACAAAGCGATCAAAGATAAGGCAAAGCGGTTTAAGACTGACGAGGAGCGCTCAAGTTTTCTAAAGAATTCAGATATTACTGAAGAGATCGAAAGGCTGATTTTCCACATCCGGAATTTTAAAACCAAGCTTTCAAAAAACGGCCCGATAGGAAAGGAGCTTGACTTTATCGCGCAGGAGATGCAAAGGGAGGCTAATACGCTCGCGGCAAAGACCTTTGACACTGCGATTTCCGCCCGTATAGTGCAGATCAAGAGCCAAATAGAAAAGGTTCGGGAACAGGTGCAGAATATAGAGTGAGAGAAGCCGCAAGAAAAAACCTAAGGGGAATGATTTTTGTGGTATCAGGGCCCTCTGGCTCTGGCAAGACTACGCTGCTTGATACGCTTCTAAAAGACGCACAGTTAAAGAAAACCCTGGTCAAGTCAGTCTCTTTTACCACTCGGCCAATGCGTTCAGCCGAGAAAGATAAAAGAGACTATTTTTTTCTGAGCCGCGATGAGTTTAAAAGGCGTCTAAAATCAAAAAAAATCCTTGAATGGACCCGATATTTAGGCTATTATTACGGAACGCCCAAGGAGTTTGTGGATAGTTTTCTTGCCAAAGGCAGGCACATTTTGCTTTGCCTGGATTTTAAAGGCGCTTGCCAAATAAAGAAGCTCTATCCTAAAAACACGGTTACTATTTTTATTAAACCTCCGTCGATAGATGCGTTAAAGCTAAGGATCGCAGGACGTTGTTCAAGGACAAAAGAGGAAGAAGTCAAAAAACGCCTGGATCTTGCCCGGCAGGAACTATTACTTGCGAAGGAATATGATTATTTTGTGAGGAATATTGCTTTAGAAAAGGCCGCTAACTCTTTGCGCCGCATTGTATTAAAAGAAAGCAATTCTAGGAAAGGATGAGTTTAAAATGGAATATGTAGCGTTGGAAACGATGTTGGATAAAAGCAATGATTCTATTTATAAGTTGGTCATACTGGCATCAAAAAGGGGATTGGAGATCGCCGAAGGGAAGCCTAAGTTAGTTGATGTGCCCGCTTCTATGAAGCCCTCTACCGTTGCCTTGCATGAGATCTCCGAAGGAAAAGTGAAAAGCAAAATAATTAAAAGTTGAAAAAGAATATTGTTTTAGGGGTTACGGCTAGCATCGCTGTTTATAAGGCTTGCGAGATTTTGCGCGCGCTTTTAAGGGAGGGCTTTTCTGTCAGCGTGGTGATGACTCCGGAGGCAGAGGAGCTGATCAGCCCGTTAGTTTTTCAGAGCCTCTGCGGCAATAAAGTCTACCGTGGGTTGTTTGATTCCCCCGAATCCTGGGAGATCGAGCATGTGTCTTTGGCGCAAAAAGCGGAACTTATCTTGATCGCCCCAGCGACGGCAAACATAATCGGAAAAGCGGCTTCGGGGATATGCGATGATTTGTTGACTTGCGTTGTGTGCGCCACGAGCTCCCCTGTGTTGATCGCTCCGGCGATGAATGAGAATATGTACCTGAATAAAATCACGCAGGGCAATATAAAGAAATTAAAAGGCCTTGGTTATAAATTCATTGAGCCTAAAAAAGGCAAGCTCGCCTGCGGCAAGACCGGTATCGGCTGCTTGGCCGATGTTGAGGCGATTATTAAGGCCGTAAAACACACTTTGAAATGAAGCTCCTCGGGCTAAAGCCCGAGGTTTCGTAAAGCGAAATACTTGAGCGGCCAAGCTTCATCGGCGCCATAAATGGCGCGGTTTTATGGCCGCGAAAGTATAATGGCGTGGTAGCCAAGTGGCAAGGCAGCGGTCTGCAAAACCGCTATTCACCGGTTCAAATCCGGTCCACGCCTCCATTCATTTTTTCTGATAAAGAAAAAGGATCTTTTGATAACGAATTTCCGGGCAAGTGGTGGAATGGCATACACGAAGGACTTAAAATCCTTTGGCCGCAAGGTCGTGAGGGTCCGACTCCCTCCTTGCCCAGTTTAACGTAAATTTGGGGTTGCAACTTATGGCGCCAAGTTTTTGAGAGAACACGGGCTCATAGCTCATCCCCCGAAGGGGATTTCGCTAAGGGCGTTCAAAAGCAAATTAACGGGCTCATAGCTCAGTCCCGCCAAAAAACGGCGTGACTCCTCAGGATGCAAAAAGCGCATCCTTCGTCGTTGGTTTAAAGGTGTTCGCTATGAGCGACACCGTAAAATTAGGGCTCATAGCTCAGTTGGTTAGAGCGTTGCGTTGACATCGCAAAGGTCTGAGGTTCAAGTCCTCATGGGCCCACCATTTTAAAATGCCTAAAAGAAATATCTGTTTATTGTTAGTTTGTTCCTTTCTGTTGGCAGCTTTTTGCGCCAGCCCCATGTTGCATAAAAGCTGTACCTATGCGCAGGATGAGGCAGAGGATGAAGCTGATGAGCCTGAAGTAAAACTGTCTTATTGGCAGGAGTATTCGGCTCAACAAGCCAGGTTGTTAGAGGATCTTAAGGCCGGCAATAAGGGGCTTTATTACTCGATAGTTGCGTTGAATCCGCCTATTGTAAACAGTGCGGTCTGGCTCGTTGCCTGTGTCATTTTTTTATTCGGTTCTTCCTTGTGCTGGCATGGTTTTGCAGCAAAAGGAAGAGTAGTAATCGCATTAATAAGTTTATATTGTTTAGCTAGTCTATTGAGTTTCTTTTGGCTTACATATTTAACAAAAAAGGCGCTTGGACCATAAATGGATATAGAAATCTTAAGGCATTCATGTTCGCATGTAATGGCGCAGGCCGTAAAAGAGCTTTGGCCGCAAGTCCAGCTTGGCATCGGCCCGGCTATCGAAGACGGTTTTTATTACGATTTTGACAAAAAAGAGGCTTTTACCGACGATGACCTGGCGCAGATCGAGAACAGGATGCGTGAGATAATCGCAAGGAACGAAAAGTTCGCGCGTACTGAGCTTGACAAAAAAGAAGCCCTAAGCCTGTTCCAAAAACTCAATGAGACTTATAAGATCGACCTGATAAATACGATCCCGGAAGACAAGGTCTCGATATATAAAACCGGAAATAATTTTACGGACCTCTGCCGTGGCCCTCATATTGAATCCACCGGGCAGATTAAGGCCTTTAAATTATTATCTGTTGCCGGGGCTTATTGGCATGGGATTGAGACTAATCCCATGCTGCAAAGGATTTATGGGACGGCTTTTGAGTCGCAAAAAGAGCTGGACGATTATTTAAAGAATTTGGAAGAGGCAAAAAAGCGCGACCATAGAAAGTTAGGGCGGGCTTTAGAGCTCTTTGATATTTATCATGAAGAAGCAGGTGCCGGATTAGTTTTTTATCATCCCAAGGGAGCGTTGCTTAGAAAGATAATCGAGGATTATGAGAAGGATGAGCATTTGAAACGCGGTTACGAACTGGTGGCTACCCCGCATATTATGCAGGCCGGGCTGTGGAAGACATCCGGCCACTACGACTATTACAAGGATAATATGTATACCTTTAAAGTCGAAGATGCCGAATACGTGTTAAAGCCCATGAATTGCCCAGGGCACATTTTGATTTACAAATCAAAGACTAGAAGTTACAAGGATCTGCCGATCCGTTTATTTGAGCTGGGCACGGTTTATCGCCATGAGAAAACAGGCGTTTTACACGGCATGCTGCGCGTGCGCGGCTTTACTCAAGATGATGCGCATATATTCTGCTTGCCGGAACAATTGCGCGCAGAGATCAAGGGAGTCATAGATTTTGTCTTTGATACCATGAAGGTCTTCGGATTCAGCGAAGTTGGCATTGAATTAAGCACGCGCCCGGAGAAATCCATCGGCTCCGATGAAGACTGGCAGCTTGCCACATGCGCCTTAGAGGACGCGCTTAAAGAGAAGGGCTTGAGCTACGATATCAACGAGGGGGATGGTGCTTTTTACGGCCCAAAGATAGATATAAAATTAAAAGATGCGCTTAACAGAAAGTGGCAATGTGCGACAATCCAATGCGATTTTGCCCTTCCCAAAAGGTTTGATTTGAGCTATATTGATGCTGAAGGCAAACAGCGTCAGCCGATCATGCTGCACAGGGTATTGTTGGGCAGCGTTGAACGTTTTATCGGAGCTTTAGTAGAGCACTATAACGGGGAGTTTCCTCTTTGGCTTAGCCCGGTTCAGGCCGAAGTGATCCCAATTAAGGAATCGGTGCTTGAATACGCGCAAAAAGTCAAGCAGGCGCTGCAGGGAAATGGGATGCGCGTCGAGCTGGATAACCGTAATGAAACCCTTGATAAAAAAATAAGAAACGCAGAGATTAATAAAGTCCCTTATTGTTTGGTAGTCGGTGAACGTGAAGCCAGCCAAAATGCGGTCGCAGTGAGAAAAAAAGGAAAAGGCAATATTGGGGTTATGTCGCTTGAAGATTTCTTGGGCAAGATGAAGGAAGAGATAGAAAATAAAGGATAAGCAGCACCCAATCCTATCGGATGGATTGGTGTGCCCTTGTGGGCAAGGAGGTGCGCTATAAAAAAGTTCATCAGGATAAACGACAAAATAAGGACGCCGCATGTGAGATTGATTGGACCCGATGGGGGACAGTTGGGAGTAGTGCCTATTCAAAAGGCACTTGAAATAGCTAATCAGCATGAATTAGATTTGGTCGAGGTCGCAGCAAGCGCTGTGCCCCCGGTTTGTCGTATCATTGACTTCAGTAAATTTAAATACGATCAGGAGAAAAAAGAGCGCGAGGCGAAGAAGCATCAAAAGCAAGGGCGCCTGAAAGAGATCAGGCTAAAACCGAATATCGACGACCACGACTATGAGACTAAGGTCAAGCAGGCGGTGACTTTCTTAAAGAAAAAAGACAAAGTAAAGATCAATCTTTTCTTCCGCGGCAGGCAGATGGAGCATCTTGATTTAGGAAGAAAGGTTTTGGATAAATTTATTATTGACACGCAGGGAGACGGGCAAGTAGAAAAAGAACCTGCTCTTGAAGGCAGGATAATGTCTTTTGTAATTGCGCCGAAATAACAGAAAGTAGGGAATAAGATGGGAAAACTAAAAACAAAAAAAGGAGTTGCCAAAAGGTTTAAACTCACCAAAAAAGGAAAAGTCAAGTATGTGGGCGGGGGCAAAAGCCATTTGGCTTCAAGCAAAAAATCAAAAAGAATCCGGCAAATGAGGAAGGCCAAGACCTTGCACGAAAGAAAAGAGATAAGTTTCGTCAAGTCCATGCTTCCTTACGGATAGAAGAAAGTTGGCATAGGCAACTTTTGATAACCAGAAGGAGTTATTATGGCAAAAATCAAACATAGTGTTGCAACTCGTAAGAGAAAACGTAAAGTATTAAAAAAGGCTAAAGGATTTTGGGGGGACCGCAGCAAGCAGTATCAACAGGCCAGCCGCGCCCTTAAACATGCCCTGGTTTATGCGTATCGCGATAGGAAAAACAAAAAGAGAGAATTTCGCAGCCTCTGGATCGCACGCATAAACGCTGCCTGCCGGCTTGAGGGTATAAGCTACAGCAGGTTTATGAACGGACTTAAAAAAGCCAAGGTTGTCTTGGACAGAAAAATCCTCGCGGATATCGCCGTCCGGGACAATGCGGTTTTCAAGAAACTGATAGCAATAGCAAAGGGATAGCGGGAGTCGTTAATCGTTATTCGTTACGTTAAACGTTTAACGTATGACGTTTCGAGTTACCTGCCTATTGGCAGGCACAACCGATTAACGAGCAACGAGAGGTTCTTAATATGTATGTGATTATAGTCGGATGTGGCAGGGTGGGTTCAGAGCTGGCAAAATTGCTTTCTAACGAGGGCCATAACGTTGTGATCATTGATAAGGCTCAGGCATCCTTTGATCGCTTAGGCAGGACGTTTAACGGAGTCACTCTCGTAGGCAATGGCTTTGACCTTGACCTGCTTAAACAGGCTGGTATTGAAAAGGCCGATGCCTTTTGCGCTGTGACTAATGGCGATAATACCAACCTTATCTCCGCGCAGGTAGCCAAAAAAATCTTTAAAGTCTCTAAGGTCATCGCGCGCGTCTATGATCCGCAGCGCGCGCATATCTATGCGGCGCTTGGGCTCGATATCATAAGCGGGACCATACTTTTTGCCGGTATGCTTAGAGATAAAATAATCGAGAGTCGTTTTTCAAGCTATCTTATTGAGACCAAAGATGTGGGAGTCATAGAAATAGATGTGAAGGATGAGCTGGTCGGAAAGACCATAAGCCAAATCAATCTGTCGGGTGAATTTTTGGTGGTTGCTGTCAGAAACATGGAGGGAGTTTTTATTCCTGAACCAAAAACCGTGCTCAAGGCCAAGGATATCCTTATGGGTATTGTAAAAGTAGCTAGCCTTGAGAAAGTCAGGCAGAGGTTTGGTATAGATTAGGGGTGGGGAATGTATATACTTATTATAGGAGCGGGTAAAGTAGGATATTTCCTCGCAAAAAGGCTCTGTGCCGGAAAACACACCGTTAGCATTGTCGATAAAGATAAAAACGTATGCGAAGAGATTGCGCGGGAGCTTGATGCGCTGGTGATCAACGGCGACGGCTGTAATCCGGAGATCCTTGAAGAGGCGGGGATCGCGCGCGCCGATGTCTTGGCCTCTGTGACAGGAGAGGACGAAGACAATCTTATTATTTGCCAACTCGCAAAGGAAAAGTTCAATATCCGGCGCACAGTCGGGCGGGTGAACAATCCGGTCAATGAGCACGCGTTCTCGCAATTGGGCATTGATGTGCCGATAGATTCCACAAAAATCATCGCCAAAATAATCGAGGAAGAGGTTTCGTTCTCTGATTTTGTAAACCTGATGAGTTTTAAGCGCGGAAAACTTTCAATAGTGCGCGTAGATCTGCCGGAAGACGCTCCGGTTATAAATAAGGAAGTCAAAGATATTGTCCTGCCTACTGATTCTGTTTTGGTCTCCATATTAAGAGGCGAAGAGGTAATAGTCCCTAAAGGTAACACCGTGTTTAAACCGGGGGATGACGTTATCGCTATTACTTTGGTAGGCAACGAGCCGCAGCTCCTAAATTTACTTGCGGGGAAGTTATAGAAAAGTCACAGGGTCTCAAGTGACAAGTCGCAAGCAATGATAAACCATGAAGGTAAAATCAGTCCTTAATATCGCGCTTGGAATCGGCACCGAGGTATTATACGCCCTTGCTATTATGGGTGTAGCTTTTATAATCTGCCTCTCCTTAACATTTAAAAGATGATTCTTAAGCCCCGCCTGGAAGATTTTAAAACTATCGGTTTCTATTTAGGTAAGATCATTCTTGGCCTTGCCCTGGCTATGATCGTGCCGATTGTTTTTGGGCTGATAGCCAGAGAGTTAAAGCCCGCTCTAGATTTTCTTATAAGTTTTGAGATCTCCCTTATCGCCGGACTGCTTTTGACAAAGATCTGCAAAACTGAAAACGACCTTAACTGGATGCAGGGGATGATCGTGGTAAGTCTTTCCTGGCTGGCCGCAATGGTATTAGGTGCGCTTCCGTTGTATTTTAGCGGGCATTGGAATTCTTATCTTGACGCATGTTTTGATTCTATGTCGGGTTTTGCCACAACCGGACTGACCTTAGTGCAGGATTTAGACTACCTGTCCTTGACGCACAATCTCTGGCGACACCTGATTATGTTTATGGGTGGTCAAGGTATCATTATTGTCGCTCTTTCTTTTTTCGTAAAAGGCGCCTCCGGGGCGTTCAGGATGTATGTAGGGGAGGCGCGAGATGAAAAGATCCTGCCCAATGTAATAGATACCAGCAGGTTTATTTGGGCGGTGAGCATTGTGTATTTGGTGATCGGCACTCTTGCGTTAGGGGTCGTCGGTATTGTCAATGGGATGAAGGTTTTTAACGCCTTTTTTCACGGGGCCTGTATTTTTATGGCTGCCTTTGACACAGGCGGTTTTGCCCCCCAGTCACAAAACATTCTTTATTACCACAGTTTTCTTTATGAGCTGATTACAGTCGTGATCATGATACTGGGGGCGATCAATTTCAAACTGCACTATCACCTTTGGACTGGCAACCGTAAAGAGGCCGTTAAAAACATAGAGACCGTTACTTTTTTTATGTCGGTCATGGCGACATTTTTGATTGTCGCGTTTGGGCTTTCGAGATTAGGGATTTATCCGAAGGCGCTGATATTATTTCGCAAAGGCTTCTATCAACTCATCTCCGCTCACACCGGCACAGGATACCAGACGATATACGCGGCGCAGTTTTTAAATGACTGGAACCATTTTGCCCTGATAGGCGTGGTTTGTGCCATGGCCTTGGGTGGAGCGGTTTGTTCTACGACCGGCGCCATTAAGATGTTACGCATCGGGATAATCTTTAAGGCGTTGGTAGAGGATGTAAAAAGAGTCATCCTGCCTGAGAAGGCGGTCATAGCGCAGAAGTTCCACCATATAAAGGAAATATTCCTGGAAGATAAACTGGTTAGAAGCGCTCTTTTGATCACGCTTGTTTATCTGGTTCTTTATGGTTTGGGCGCCATTATAGGGTTACATTACGGGTTTCCCTTTTTGAATTCGCTGTTTGAGTCTGTTTCTGCCGCGGCTAATGTCGGTTTATCTTGCGGGATCACTAAGGCCGGAATGCCTACCGGGCTAAAATTGACCTATATATTTCAGATGTGGGCGGGAAGATTGGAATTTATGTCGGTCTTTACCTTGATAGGTTTTTTTGTGGCAATGGTTAGGGGAAGAAAATGAGAGCGCCGCAAATTATATTTCTTGCTTGTGCACTGTGCCTTTTGGCTTGTGAGGTTTTTGCCCAGCCGGTTTCTAGCGTCGAGCTGATTACTAACGACAAGCTTTATGACGGCAAAACAGTGACCTATTCCGGCGAGGTGATCGGGGATGTGATGAAACGCGGGAAATTTGCCTGGGCCAATGTTTTTGACGGTAAACGCGCGATCGGGGTCTGGGCGCCGGCCGGGCTTGTAAAAGGTATTCGCAATACCGGCAGCTACAAATCAACGGGAGACAAAGTAGAGGTGACCGGTATTTTTAACCGCGCCTGTCCGGAACACGGCGGTGATTTGGATTTGCACGCTCAAGAGTTGGTGATTGTTCAACCCGGCCATGAGGTGACAGAGAAAATCAAAAAGAATGAAATAGTTTTCGCTGTTATTTTATTGTTAATATTAGGGCTTATATGGATATCTCACTTATACAAGCACAGGTAGAATCAGAGATCCAAAATCTTAATTCCCTTGAAGCGCTGGAGGCCCTGCGCGTCAAGTATTTGGGGAGGAAGGGGTTGGTTACCGAGTTGACCGGGAAAATAGCCACTTTGCCTCAAGGTGAGAGGGCTGGTTTTGGTCAACAGGTGAATGCCTTAAAGAGCAAGGTCCTTTCGCTTTTAGAGGAAAAGCGGCCTACTCTCGGAGGGCAATCTTCTAAAGCGCAAATACGCCCCTGCGATATCGGCATGCCGGGCATTGCCCATGAATTGGGCCACCTTCACATATTGACCCAGGTAACCGAGGAGATCTGCGCGATATTTAACCGCATGGGTTTCTCTGTTGTGGAGGGCCCGGAAGTAGAAACAGAGTTTAATAATTTTACCGGGCTTAATATTCCGCTTGATCATCCCTCGAGAGATGCGTTTGATACCTTTTATTTAAAGTCGCCCCTCGATAAGCTCGGGGCAGGCAAGTCAAAAGAGAAGCTGCTATTGCGCAGCCATACCTCTCCGGTGCAAATACGCGTAATGAGTTCGCGCAAGCCGCCTTTTGCGGTCGTGGTCCCCGGCAGGGTCTACAGGCCGGATGCTGTGGATGCGTCGCACTCCTTCATGTTTAATCAGATAGAGGGATTTATGGTTGATAAAGGAATAAGATTCTCCGATTTAAAAGGCGTACTCGAAGAATTTGCCAAAGCTGTTTTTGGTAATGATATAAAAATGCGTTTTCGCCCGCACTTTTTTCCGTTCACCGAGCCCTCAGCGGAAGTGGATATATCGTGCATAATATGCGCGGGTCACAGGTCGCAAGGGGATCAGCAAAAACGTTGCAGTGTTTGCGGCGGCAAGGGCTGGCTTGAGATTTTGGGCTCAGGGATGATCCATCCCAATGTTTTCAAAAATGTAGGCATAGATCCGAAGAAATACACCGGATTCGCATTCGGCATGGGCGTGGAGAGGATCGCCATGCTTAAATACGGCATTAACGATATCAGGTTGTTTTTTGAGAACGACCTTAGATTCCTAAAACAGTTTTAACAAATAACGATGAAATTCACTTATAATTGGCTAAAAGATTTTGTTGATGTGAAGTTATCTCCCCAGGCGCTAGCCGAGAGGCTTACCATGACCGGACTGGAAGTGACTTCTTTAGATGAGAGGGAGGGGGACTTTATATTTGAAATAGAGATCACCTCTAATCGTCCTGATTGGTTGAGTGTCGTCGGTATCGCCAGGGAAGTGGCGGCGATTACAGGTAAGAAACTAAAAGCTCCCCACTTGCGCTCGAAAGGCACAGGCAAGTTGCGTCGTCAACTGCCATTTTCCATCAAGATTGAAGACAAAAAAGATTGCCCGCTATACACCGCCAAGATCATGCACGGCGTAAAAGTGGGTCCTTCCCCCGATTGGCTAAAAAAGAGGCTTGAGCTTATAGGCTGCCGTAGTATTAATAATATTGTCGATATAACTAATTACATCTTATTCACATATGGAGAGCCTTTGCATGCGTTTGACTTAGATAAAATGGCCAGTCAGTCAGGGATCATTGTCAGGAGGGCGCAGAAAGCAGAGGAAATAGTTGCTATAGATGGCGAAAAGAGGATTTTGGACGAGGATATATTGGTTATCGCCTGCGCCTCTGATTCCTCCATAGGCAGGCCCGTTGCTATTGCCGGGGTTATGGGGGGTAAAGACACGGAGGTAACCGAGGGTACCGTAAACATTCTGTTAGAGGCAGCGGTTTTTAATCAGGTTGTAATACGCAAGGCTCGGCAGAAGTTGGCCTTACAAACGGATTCATCGTATCGTTTTGAAAGGGGACTAGACTCAGAGACTGCCGTGTCTGCATCATGGAAGGCAGTTGACTTGATCCAGGATTTAGCAGGCGGCAACTTAGCCTTATCAAAAGAATACGGTTTGATGAAAGCCAAGGGCAAGGTGATCAATCTAGACTTGGAATTGACAAATGATATTTTAGGAGTAGAGATACCGGCATTTAGAGTAAAGCAGATTTTAGAAAGCCTTGATTTTAAGGTAAAGGCAGGGGGCAAAAATAGATTAGTCGTAGCTGTGCCCAGCCATCGTCAGGATTCAGGCCTGCCGGAGGATTTAATAGAGGAGATCTCGCGCGTATTTGGTTTTGAGAATATCCCGATGAGCCTGCCTCTGGTCTTACCGCGCCCAACTATCCGCAGCGCAAGGGATTTGGTTTCTATTATAAAGCATACGCTCGCAGCCCTTGGCTTAAATGAGGTGATCACATACAGCCTGGTTGATAAGGGTTTGTTAGAGGCTTTTCATATTGACGCGCAAACCAGTGCACCTGAAATCCAGAATCCTCTTAGCATAGAACAGGAGGTCTTAAGGCCTTTATTGGCTCCCAGCCTTGCCCGTTGCCTTGCTCATAATCTGAATCAAAGACAGGAAAGCGTAGATATTTTTGAAGTAGCTAATACCTTTAATAATTCGCCTTCCGGGCTTAAACAAGAACTGTGTTTGGCGATAGCGCTTTGCGGTACAAAAAGGCTTTTACTGGAATCGGGAGTGATCGACGATAAATCCGGTTTCCTTCATTTAAAAGGGGTCATGGAGGCGCTGTTTGAACGCCTTGCGATAGGGGAGTATGATTTTGCTTTCGAGGACAACTCTTCTATAATCGGAATCAGCGTTGCAGGAGAAAAGATCGGCATGATGTTCTCTCCGGAAAAATCCTCTCTCGAAAAAATAGATATAAAAAATAAAGATGTATTTATTGCGGAACTCTCCTTAGATGCGCTTTTAGCTAAGATGGGGCCGGCGAGAAAGTTTATTCCGCTTCCGAAGTATCCTGCGATCACGCGGGATTCCAGTTTTATACTCAAAGAAGATATTCTGGTACAAGAACTTATCAATGTGGCCATTGAAAAGGGACAGCCTTTTTTAAAACATGCGTCAGTCACAGATTATTATAAAGGAAAACAGATTCCTGAAGGTTATAGGGGGTTGACTATCTCCTGCGTGTACCGCTCCGACTCAAGGACCTTGACTGAAGAAGAGGTAGCGCCGGTCCATTCTCAAATCTGCGCGGCGCTTTCTGAGCAATTTGGAGCTAAGTTAAGGCAGGGTTGACATCATTGCTCTATGTGCTATACTATTAATGAAAGTAAATCAGCTCTTTAGAAAATCCCTGCGGTGCGCGTTGGAAATTTGATAATTATTGAACCAACAAATTTATCAAGGGAGCCTATGATTCCTGCACGCTTTGGCGTTCCGGAGAGGGCACCCACCTGAAACCAAATGGTTCAGATGTCATTCCAACGGCACAGCGGGGATTTTTTTTGCCGTTAAATACGTTAGGCAAAAAAATACCTTATCCGCTGCAAGCGGATAAGGTATACGAGTACGACATAAAGCATAGGCTTTATTTACTCTGGGCCGTCTGCGAAATAATCCCGCACCTTTTGCTCTATAGCATATTGAATTTTGCAATAGGTGCGGGATAACATAAATCAAGAATGTCCACAAACCCTTCAGACCTCTTCCGCGAAGACAAAAAAGCCAACTTTCAAGACCTCCCTCTTTCTGTGCGCATGCGGCCGCAAAACCTGGATGAATTTGTCGGTCAGGCCCATATATTAGGAAAAGGGAAGCTGTTGCGCCGCGCTATCGAGGCGGATCGCTTGAGCTCGGTTATCCTTTACGGACCACCCGGTGTGGGTAAGACTTCTCTTGCCAGCGCTGTAGCTTGCGCCACAAAATCCTATTATATTTCGATCAATGCCACGACTTCCAACGTCGAGGAATTAAGAAAGATCATAGCCGCGGCCAAATTAAGAAAATCCCAAAGCCGGCAAAAGTCAATCCTTTTTATAGACGAGATACACCGTTTTAATAAGTCGCAGCAGGATGTCCTGCTGCCTGATGTAGAGGATGGTAATCCGGTTTTAATCGGGGCTACAGTGCATAATCCATTTTTTTCTATCGCCGCACCTTTGGTTTCTCGTTCCCTTGTTTGTGAGCTCAAGGCTTTGAGCAAAGAGGAGATTGTGACTATTTTGAATTCTGCCCTTGCGGATAAGGAGCGGGGTTTGGGCCAAATAAAAGTCAATGCGGATAAAAAGGCCTTGGGATTTTTGGCTAAGACCTGTGAGGGGGATGCAAGGAGAGCGCTTAACGCCCTGGAAGTGGGAATACTTACTACGCCGAAGTCAAAAGACGGCGCAGTTAATTTTACATTAGATGTCGCCTCGGAATCTATCCAAAAAAAAGCGGCCCTGTATGATCATGATGAGGACGCGCATTACGATACCGCCTCCGCGTTCATAAAATCCATGCGCGGCTCGGATCCGGATGCCGCCTTGTATTGGATGGCTAAGATGCTTTATGCCGGGGAGGATCCTCGTTTTATTGCCCGAAGGATTTGTATCTTGGCTGCCGAAGACGTGGGTAATGCTGATCCTTTGGCGTTAGTCCTGGCTAATGCGGCATTGCAGATCTCTGAATTTGTAGGCATGCCCGAGGCGCGAATTCCTCTTGCGCAGGCATGTATTTATGTTTCCTGCGCCCCAAAATCCAATGCCAGTTATTTAGCTATTGACAAAGCCTACTCCGACATAGAGAATGATAGAGTGCAAGAGGTTCCGGATCATCTCAAAGACGCTACCGGCGACGGTGAAGCTCTTGGGCATGGCGAGGGTTATAAATACGCGCATGATTATCCGGGGCACTTTGTGAAACAAAAATACACGCGAAAAAAAGTAAGATACTACGAACCGACAGAAATCGGCCATGAGGCAAAGATCAAACAGAGGCTGGATAAGATACGGGGAGGAGTCAAATGAAGAAATTTTTAACCTTGATTATATGTTCCGGTTTAGTAATAGCGGCAGTGGGTTGCCAGAGCAATAAGACGCGCGTTGCCGAGGGTTCTGTCATCGGTGGACTCCTGGGCGCTACTGTCGGCGGGATTGTCGGCCATCAGGGCGGCCATGGCGCAGAGGGCGCGGCAATCGGAGCTGCTGCCGGGGTATTAGGCGGAGCCTTGGTCGGCGCGCAGATGAAAAAGCCCGGGCAGGAGCAGGCCCAAGGCGCGACTCAAACAGGCCAGCCAGCAGGGGTCAACCCAAAGCAGATGACCACACAGCAAATCATCGACCTAACTAAACAGGGCGTGCATGAGGCAGTTATTATTGATAAGATCCGCCTTACTAATTCAAAGTTTGTCCTGACTCCTGCAGAAATTGAAAATCTGAAAAAGCAGGGTGTCAGCCAAAAAGTAATAGATGTAATGCAGGGCATTTAACCTATGAATATTATTTCTATATTCGCTATTGTTGCCGCTGTTGGGATGCTGGGTTATGCCGCTTATGGTTTATTTTTTACCGGCGGCCAGGGAAATCAGCCTAGGCAGCCGCGTCTACCAAGACAGCCAATAGCAAGAAAAGACCAGGAGCTCGCTTCTAAGGAAGAGAAGATCTCGCGGCTAGAGGTTATGATCAATGGCCTGGAGGCAGAGCGCGATAAAGCAAAGTCTGATTACCTGAACGTGCAAAGAGAATTGGATAGTATTAAGAGTAGCGGTGTAGAGCTACAGGCGGAGATCGAACGCAGGCAGGATTGGGTCACTAAGAACGAAGAAGATGTAAGTAAGGCAAAGCAGGAGATACTGGAGTTAAAAAATAAATTAGCCGCTAAGGAAAAAGAGCTGCACGATGAATTTGCTAAAAGCGTAGATTCCAAAAGACAGGCGCAGGAGATCGCTCTTAAGCTTGAGGCGCTGGATAAGCAATACAAAGAGAAGTCGGATCAATTCGAGGCACAGAAGCATCAGATCGAAAAATTGCAAAAAGATCTCAAGGCTAACTTACAAATTATTTCCGAATATAAAAAGAAAGAACAAAACAGCGAGTGGGTGCCTAAGAGCGAATTTAATAAGTTGAATGAAGAGTTCACCGAGCTTGAGAAGGAGTTGGAGCAGAAGGAAGAAAAAACCAAGGCCTTGGTGGATGAGCTTATTAAAATAAAGAGCGAAATAATGGGCCGCGGCCATTTTGAAGAGGAGCCTGAAGTCAAACCGGTTCCCACAGAAGAGAAGAAGGAAGAGGTGGTTGAGAAGGAGATAGAAGAAAAGCAGGCAGTAGAAGTGCCGGCGGAAGAAAAAGTCCCGGCCACAGAAGAGCCGCCAAAAGAAGAGATCAAAGAGCAGGTTGAAGCAGCGCCTGTTGTGCCGGAGGAAGAAGCTCCTGCAGAAGAAAAACCCCAAGAAAAACCCAAAGAAACAGCCTTGCCGACTCCGCAATATGATTTAGGCCTGACGCGTAACATCGGGATCATGGCGCATATCGACGCCGGGAAAACCACTCTTTCAGAAAGGATCCTTTTTTATACCGGAAAATCGCACAAGATCGGCGAAGTCCATGACGGAGGAGCGACCATGGACTGGATGAAACAGGAGAGGGAGCGCGGTATCACTATTACCGCGGCAGCCACTACTTGTTTTTGGAAAGACTACAGGATCAATTTGATCGATACCCCGGGACACGTGGATTTCACCGTCGAGGTAGAACGTTCCCTGCGTGTTTTAGACGGTGCAGTCGCGGTTTTTTGCGCGGTGGGAGGAGTTGAACCGCAATCAGAGACAGTCTGGCATCAATCAAATAAATATAATGTTCCCAAGATCGCTTTTGTAAATAAAATGGACCGCACCGGAGCAGACTTTTTTGCGGTTCTTAAGGGTATTGAGGAGGAACTCGGCGGGAATGTGATCCCTTTAGAGATTCCTATCGGGAGCGAAGATAAGTTCCTGGGAGTCGTGGATTTGATTGAGATGAAGGCCTATATTTATCAGGATGAAACCCTTGGTAAAGAATATAGGGTCGAAGAGATCCCCACTGAATTAAAAGAAGAGGCGCAAAAGTATCGCCATATTTTACTGGAAAGAGTTTCTGGTTTTGATGAGGCGTTGACTAAGAAATATCTTGAGGCCCCGGATACAATTACTGCGGAGGAGTTAACAAGGACTTTACGTCAAGGCACAATCGTAAATAAAATGGTGCCTTTACTTTGCGGGGCTGCCTTTAAAAACAAGGGTGTTCAAAAACTGCTGGATGCCGTGACCTTATATTTACCTTCGCCGTTGGATCTTCCTCCGATAAAAGCGCATAAACCGGATGCCCCGGATCAGGAGATGATGCGGGATGCTGATTATAAATCTCCGTTTTCCGCGCTTGCTTTTAAGGTCCAGGCTGATCCGCATATGGGAAAATTAGTCTACGTGCGCGTTTATTCCGGAGTCTTGCAAACAGGGACTTATGTGCTTAATTCCACTAAGGGTAAGAAAGAGCGCATCGGCCGCATTGTAAAAATGCATGCGAACCAGCGCGAGAATGTCGAGAATGCCTTTGCCGGCGATATTGTGGCTGTGATCGGGCTTGCCCATACTATCACCGGAGATACCCTTTCGAGCCCGGAAGACCCGATTTTGCTTGAGGCGATTCAATTCCCGACACCGGTTGTTTCATTAAGCATCCAACCTAAGAGTAAATCTGATCAGGATAAATTAGGCAAAGGTCTTGGTAAGCTTACCGAAGAAGACCCTACGTTTATTGTTGAGACCGATGAAGAGACCAAAGAGACTATTCTTACCGGGATGGGCGAGTTGCACCTTGAGATTATCGTAGATAGATTAAAAGAGGAGTTCGGGGTTGAAGCAACCGTGGGCCAGCCTAAGGTTGCTTATCGCGAGACTATTAATGAAAAAGCGACTGCTGAAGGAAAATATATCAAGCAATCAGGGGGACGCGGGCAATACGGGCATGTGGTGATGGAGCTTATCCCTTGCAAACCCGGAGAAGGTTTTGAATTTATTGATAGTATTAAGGGTGGAGCGATACCGCGGTCATTTATTCCGGCTGTGGAAAAGGGCGTGATTGAGGCGATGCTAAAAGGTGTCTATGCCGGATTCCCCGTGGTTGATGTAAAAGTCAATCTGGTCGACGGTTCATATCATGAAGTCGATTCGTCTGAGCTTTCTTTTAGGATGGCCGCCATATTTGGTTTTAAAGAGGCGTTTATGCAGGCAAAGCCGATTTTACTTGAGCCTTCGATGTCCCTTGAGGTGACTACTCCTGAAGAGTACCTGAATGCCCTAGTCGGATATATCTGCTCCCGCCGCGGCAAGATTCTTAACGTTGACCAGAAGGGAAAGCAAAAAATTATTTCTTCCGAGGTCCCTCTTTCGGAAATGTTTGGTTATATGACCAATATCCGTTCTCTTTCAAGCGGCCGTGCCAATGCCTCAATGGAATTTGATAAATACGTGCAGGTGCCTCAAGAAATCGCCCTTAAAGTAATCGAAGAGAAAAAGGCCAAAGAACAGGAAAGGCAGAAATAAATTGATGAAGCAATTGTTTAACATTATAATATTTGGTATTTTTATGTTGGTTAACCAAGGAGGGGCTCTGGCGATGGATAAAATCATAGTCTTAGAAACCAATCAGGGGAATATCGAGATAAAACTTATGCCGGAGGTTGCTCCGAAAGCATGCGAAAATTTTGAAAAGTTAGCTGCCAAAGGTTATTATAACGGGATCATTTTTCATCGCGTGATCAAGGATTTTATGATCCAGGGGGGAGATCCTGCTGGAACAGGTAGAGGGGGAGAGTCTATTTGGGGTAAATCTTTTGAAGACGAAGTCACATCAAACGTAAAATTTGACCGCAAAGGTCTTCTGGCCATGGCAAATGCCGGGCCTAATAGTAACGGAAGCCAGTTTTTTATCACCACAGTCCCGACTCCGTGGCTCAATATGAATCATACTATCTTCGGAGAGGTGGTTTCCGGCTACGATGTAGTGCAAAAAATCGAGAATACCCCGGTTGATGGTAACGACCGTCCGCTTGCCGAGCAAAAGATTATTAAAGCCTACTTAAAGGCCACCCCGTAACTCCCTGTTTCTAAACAAAAAAGCCCTTCTCATAAAAGGGCTTTTTGTGAGGGGATAAACCTCGCGTTGCTTAAGCGCTATCGAAATCCCTCCTTTGGTTAAACAAAATGTAACCAAAGTATGGCACATGCAATAATGATTTCAAGGGTAAAACAGGGTTTTTTGGAAAGCCCTTTCTAATATGACAAACAAAATCGATTACTCAAAAGAATTAAACGAAGCGCAGCTGGACGCCGTGCAATCTATCGAAGGTCCGCATCTGGTTATCGCCGGGGCCGGCAGCGGGAAGACGCGCGTTTTGGTTTATCGGGTAGCCTATCTCGTAGAAAAAGGCGTGCGTCCCGACGAGATATTACTCCTTACTTTTACCCGTCGCGCAGCAGAGGAGATGCTTAAACGCGCCTCTCTTGTCCTGGATGAGCGTTGTTCAAGGGTAGCCGGAGGCACGTTCCACTCATTCGCCAATATGATTTTAAGAAAATACGGCAAGGCTATTGATCTGAATAACAATTTTTCTATCCTCGATGACTCTGACGCCCAGGACACTGTTAATTTAATGCGTACGCAGCTAGGGTTTCATAAATCAGAGAAGCGTTTTCCCAGAAAAAAAGCTATTCTGGAAGTTATTTCTAAGAGTGTAAATAAATCAGAGAGCCTGGAAGATGTCTTGTATGATGAATACCCGCAGTTCATGGAGTTTTCCGAGGACATAAAGAAGATCCGCGATGAGTATGTCAAATATAAAAAACAAAAGTCCATGCTTGATTATGATGACCTCTTGGTGTATCTGAAGAATCTTTTAACTACGCACGAAGATATCCGTTTGGCCTTGTCTAAAAAATATAAATACATCATGGTGGATGAATATCAGGATACTAATAAACTGCAGGCCTATATCGCCTGTTTGCTCGCAAGCGGCCATCGTAATATAATGGTTGTCGGTGATGACGCGCAAAGCATCTATTCCTTTCGCGGGGCGAATTTCAAGAACATCATTGATTTTCCTAAGATATTTAAGGACACCAGGATCATCAGCCTTGAGGAGAACTACCGTTCGACCCAGCCTATACTGGATCTGACCAATGAAGTCATCGCCGGAGCTAAGGAAAAATTCCAGAAAAACCTTTTTACCAGGAAAAAAGGAAATGCCGTTCCTGTGTTTGTGGACGCGCGCGACGAGAACTCCCAATCAAAATATGTGGTGGATAAGATACTGGAGTTGCGGGAGGAGGGCGTTGAGTTAGGGGACATGGCTGTGCTTTTTCGCTCCGGCTGGCATTCTAATGATCTGGAGGTGGAGCTTGCCTCAAGGAACATCCCTTTTATGAAATTCGGCGGGCAAAAATTCGTGGAGGCAGCGCATATAAAGGATATTTTGTCGTATCTGCGCATAGTGCACAATGTCTTTGATGAGGTGAGCTGGCTGCGGGTGCTCTTACTTATGCGCGGAGTAGGGCCCAAGACAGCGCAAAGCGTCTTGAACGAAGTGGTCTTTATGAAGAATTTCAAGGCTCCGTCGGAAAAATGGCTTAAGAAGACCGAGGATATGGGCAAGCTTTTTAGCCTGCTTAAAGAGATCGATCCTGCGCGCCATTCTCCCGAGGACTTAATCCGCGCCTTCTTAAGTTATTACCAGCCGCTTTTAAAAGAAAAATATGATGATTTCCATAAACGTTTAAACGACCTTGATTCGCTTTTAAGGATCGCTTCGCGCTATAAATCTCTCGAGCAGTTTTTATCGGATATGGCTTTGGATCCTCCGGAGCGCGCAATCGTCGAGGCAGGGCTTAGGGATAAGGACGATCGGCCGCTAGCGCTATCCACGATTCATTCTGCTAAGGGCCTGGAGTGGCACACGGTATTTTTGATCTATGTCGCAGAAGGCCATCTGCCAAGCTATCTGTCTTTAGAAAATGAGGATGATATTGAAGAGGAGCGCCGGCTTTTTTATGTCGCGGCTACTCGCGCAAAGGAGAAATTATTTTTGCTTAAGCCCCATCTTGACCGCTCACCGAGATCGTTTATGAATGAGGGGGGTTCGGTCTTTACGCAGGTCTCGCGCTTCTTAGATGAAGGAAATATCCTGGGTAGGTTTGTGGAGATTGAGGGGGCCGGAGAGCCGGAGTATCTGGATGATGAGCCCTGGGAGGATTCGCCTAGGCATAAGCGCGGCAATGACGAAGAATTCCTACGCATGATGAAGGAGCATTTCCGCGACCAGGAAAGCTATTAAGTTATTATTCCCTTAAATGCCTCTGCCTATATTTCTCGCTCAGATCTATTTTGCCCCTCCAAAAGTCTTTGTCCAGGGGCACGCCAATGATCTTTCGTGAGCTCGGCGGCTGCGGAACTTGCCCCTCGGCCCCTGCCTCGGGGCTCAAACATCCTCGCCGTCCCAAGATTGGCCAAAAGTATGTTAGGGCCCCTTGGGATTCCCTCGCTCACTCAAGCTCATTGGCTAAAATAGATATTCGCTCGAAATACAGCCAGAGCCATTTATTAGATGAATAGTAAAGACTTTATGTTTGTGCTTACGGCATATTTAATTTTTTGCCATCGCTAATGCTAGAAACAGGTCTGCGAGGGATTACGGCGAGTGGAGGTCCCCAGTGTTGGGAGAGGCTATCCGAGAACGAGCCGTAAACCGAAGCAGACG
>JAHJJA010000156.1 GCA_018822885.1 Candidatus Omnitrophota bacterium | reverse complement strand
CTTATCGTTATATTTGTGCTTTATGTATGTGGCTATGGCCTGGCGCAGGATATCATCATTTTGCAAATAGGGAGTCGACAACCACTCCTGATAATGACTATCCTTTTCCTCGTCTTGTAACTGCAGGATTTCTACCAAGGCCTCTTTTATCTGCCCCGGGGCATTTGCGTGGGCATTACCGATAATACTCTCCCTCTCCTGGGCGCTCATGGCTAGTTTAGGCACATACATCCCGAGGAGTTCCTGACGCTTGGTAAAACTGCTGATGGAAAGAAAATATGTCTGCCCATCCAGGCGGCCTAATGCCCTCTCGGTGAAAATCGAGCTTTCATTATCAACATATAAAAGCAGCGGCCTCTGTGCCTGTGCCGCGCGCCTTATTAAAGTGCTCACGTGCTGTTCAAGAGGCAGGGCATCTTGATCGATTTCCTGGTTTGGTTTTTGATAGTCACCGTTAGTAATGATACTTGCGATTAATTGCTGCAGGTTCTCGGCGCGCAATTCCTTATTGGTGATTTTAGCCGCGCCAAAAAGGCTGTTGAAACGGCTGGTCTCTTTAAAAACGCTTTCGATCACTTCGCAAAACTCCTGGCGCGCAGCAGGAGTATCCTCAAAAATTATCCTGCCGTAAATATCGTGCGCTGCCACAATAAAAATCGGCAGGATGTCTCCAAGCCCCTTCTTGTGCCCGCTTTGCTCCCCTTCGGCTAGTATCTGCATATAGGCGCTTGCAAAGACCACATTAAAATTAAAAAGCTCTCGGAAAGTGATCACCGGCGCCTTGCCCGCAGGATACTCCTTAGAGCGAAACAGCTTAAGCATTTTCCGGTGCAGGAAAATACTCAAAGCGATCATCTCCGTCTGCTGTTCTGGAGTCAGTCGTGATTCTTGACCGGAAACAAAACAGTGGATAAATTCCTCTATAAGCGCGCGCTGCTCCCCTAGCGCGCCGCCAGCCTGCTCCGGCTCTTGGCGCGCAATAAGTCCTAACATTTCTTTAAATTGTGAATAATTTACGCCTACAGTCTCCTCTGCAAACCCCTTACGCAGGGAAAGCCAGGTGTAAATACTGTAGGGCTCTTGCTGATGATTCTCTTCGTTGACCTGTTTAAACAGATCTTCTGTAGTCAGTCCTTTGTGTGCAGCGCAGGCCTTAGTAACTTGGGCGCGCGCTGTTTCCGGAAGCAAAAAGAAGGCGGGGTTATCCGGGAGGCTGGATCTCTTTTTGGTCCAGTGATGCGCCAACTGTAACGGTGAAAACCCTCGCGGCGCCCTAAAGCGCAACCTTAACCACAGTAAACGGCTTTGATAAAATAAAAACGCGGGAAAATCAACACACACAGCTTGAATCGCATCAGAAACAAAGTCATGTATCCCCAGGCCCTTAAAAGGATGCTGATACCTGTAAAACAGGCCCGGGCAATTTACAGGACGTGCGGTTCTCTGGCTCGCAATAAAATAAGCCACGGCCGCGCCTTTTATGCCTGCCTGCCCGAGGACACCTAACCCTTCCTCTAAAACCCGATAAAACTGCTCATCAGCAGCAGGCTGATTCCTTAAAGCATGCAAGGCATCAAGAATATTATGCCCCGGAGTGTTGATTACGGCTTTTATCAAAGAAACCGGGACCTGCGGGGTATTAATTATCATACCCTCTAATACTGCTAAACAATCCGAAAGCCAAGCCGACCTGCGGCAGAGTGACTTTAACAAGTCCGGCTCAAGGATCGCGGTTATAGCTGGGTGCGCCGCTTTAGCCCGATGCACAGCTTCGGCCAACAGCAGTAATATGCCATAATTAAATTGCATCATCGTAAGAAGTTCTATATCTAAAAGCTGGGGCGCATTATAATCACCGGATACTTTCTCGACAAGTTCTCGCAACGAATCATGACTTGAGTCAGGCGCGACGCTATGTTGGTTAATCTGTGTTAAAAGTTGGGCTACGCCTTGCTCATTAGCTGTAAGCCAGCCTCCTGCTACGCAGGCAAAAACAGATAGCGTCTTAATATTCTTCTCTTTATGCGGCCCGTCTTTTAAAAGTGGGGCAAAAAGAACCATTGCCGGATGTACCTTGCTCACTTCAGCCATCGCGCCAAGGATGTGTTCATAGCACTCCTGGCTCTGGCCGCTAGTGGCTAACTCTGTTTTTAAACTTGCGCTCACCGATTCATAAACTAACGCCTCAAAATCTACAGTAGTGATTATTATTCCTAGCTGTGGCAACACTGCTTCGAAAAGCGCTGTTTTTTTCTCTTGGGTGATCCCGGTTTGCTGTAATGCAGTTAAAAGTAAACCGACGATTAAGGGTGCTAAATCTTTTCTGGCTATGGCGATCATCTTCAGCGCTTCGCTGGCATTGGCATAAGAAGGATCCTTATCCTGCCACTCCCCGCGCAATATGCTATCTAAGTCCATAATAACATCCCTGGCTAATGACGAATCCTCCCCTGCCTTTGCTAAATTTACCATGCTCATAAACCACCTGACGGGAGTGAATTGATCGCCCTGCCAAAGGGGATTACCCCATCTTGATGCGCTCCCCGCAGTCCGACTGCCTCCGGCGGTACGGCGCAAGGCAACAAGACACTCTAAAATAGACGACCCTAGCTCCGGCCTAAGTTTAGTAATTTCTCCTAAAATAGTGAGGCCCTTTAAAAGCAAACGCGACGCATAAATGCGAGCAGGGTATGCCTCCGGAACCTTGTTTGAGTTTATTAGCGTTAACAGTCCTGCATCTGGCAACAAAAGTAAATCCGTAAGCGCGCTGACGGTCTCTCTTGTTACTAAGTGCGGGAATTTCAGACTGAATTTCTCAAGACAGGAGCCCATTGACAAAAAGTGGTGGAGCGTATCATCGCTATAGTAAAGAGAAGAAAGGCACTCCGTTAAATCAACCATAATATCTTTAACCTTTAGCTCGCCCGAGAAAAACTCCGGCCTTGCTTCCAATAGCTTAGCCAAGGCTTCGGCCGCAAGCCCCGCCTCTTCTACGCTGTGCCCCGGCTCTAAAAATTTCGCCAGCGCGTTCACTAAAACCGGGCCATTAATATTTGCGGGAAAGGCATTGTACTCTACGGCGGTGTTTAAGAATCCGCTCACAGCTGGCAGACTATCAAACGACAATGCCCCAGAATCAACGGCCAATCTCTTTGCAATATCTTCAACAAACGAATCCTGGCGCATCAAATCCGGTCGTTTCTGGCTAAGTACGCTCAAGCAATTAAAAAGCTCTGTCTTTAATCCGCTACATGCAAAAGTTCCCAAACTGGAATCCACAGTTGCCTTGATTGCTTTCAACACAGATATATCAATTAGCTCTGGCCTGGAAAGTGCAGCTTGCGCTAACAGCCGCACCGCCTCAATACGGCTCTGCTCATGAACATTCCAATTAATAATTATTTCTTTTAGTTTAGTTATTATCTGGGCATCCCATGCCTCTTGCCCCAGCTTTTTGATTATCGCTTGAGCCGCGGGTAGAAATTTCTCGATGGTAGTATCCTTTGGAACGGCTCTATCCGGGTTAGCGGCGATATGAAAGGACCAAACAAATTGCTCCTGCGCCGGATGCAGAGCCAAAGCATCCAACATCGCCTTTAACGTACTTTTCTGGATCAATGGAGTCTTTTCAGGAGAGACTTCGGCTAACTGCTGCAATAAACCAGCTAACGCACAATAAACTTCATACCAGTCTTTTTTATAAGGGTTATTGCGCAGGAAAGTTTCCGCGGATTCCGCTACCTCCGGGCCCAATAGCTCGGGTTTATCGTTAGTTATTTCTGACAATTGAGTTAAGATACAAGCAAACGCCTCTTGTGAAAGCCTCTGATTACGCAGGCCCTGCGCAAGCAGCCTAACGATGGATTCAAGAAAATCATGCCAGCCTTGAACTCTGGGTCCCTGATCAAAAGATGGTCCGGTTGCGGAGATAGCACGCAGTTGTCTCGCTACCATTAGAATAGTTGCCGGGTGAGGATTGTCACTAAAAAGCGGAGCTGCCAAAGCCACCAATGCCTGATTGCGCCTATCTAAGTTCTCGTTTTCCAGCACAATAATTCCTAAGCGTTCCACTACAACTAAGGACAGAGTAGCATCGACGGAATGTAAAAGAGTTTTTCCTAAAACCTCAATGGCCTGCTTGGCGATTGCAGGATGAGTATCTTTTTTCGCAATATCGAATGCCAGTCGATTCCCGGCTTCCATCCATAACGTCTGACCCTTGCCGATAGCCAATACCTGCGCTAAAACCTCTATTGCCTGGCGGCTCAACTGTAATTCCTTAGCCTTGGCTTGTTTACCTCCGCAGCTAACAGCTATTGCCCCTATCTTACCTACTGCTGCCACGCTGATTACATCATTACTTTTAAGCGCGATATTGCCCAACACCTCTAGGGCCGCGCCTCTTAAAGATGGTTCATTCAATACTGCATCAGAAAGATGTTGAAGGCATGCCTCTATATCCGGCTGCGTCTGCGCATTATAATCCATTAAACTTAGACAAGTCTGCCAAATGGAAAAAATCTTGGGCGCAAAACGGCTGGTGCCTAAGTCTAGAGCAAGTTCCAAAATCACCTGATAATGTGACTGATCCAGATTTGCCGACTGGATCTCTCCTGTCTTCCTTTCTAGAATCTCAAGTGCCCTTTCTGCAAGGGATAAATCCTGGCTTTCCTTGGCAATTCTGGCTAAGGCTTGACATTGCATAATAAATTCACCCGGCAAAGATGCGCCAAGGCTTGAGAGCGCCATCTCTCTACATTCAGCATCCGTGGTCTTGAGCGCTATTTCTGCCAGGGAGTCTGCCGCTAATTCCAATGGCGTTGCTTCAACGCCTCGGCCATTGTTATTATAGCTTGTTAAAAAGTCTGCCAAAGTCTGCACTGCCTGCCGCGCGCTTGGCAGGTCACTATCACTAAGCGCTATTTTGACCAAACCCTTTGCCGCTTGACTCCAATGATAAAGCGTTACTTCAGGCCTAGGGCTTGCAAATGGAGGGGAGCTTCTGAACACATGTATAAAATAATTAATACTCTCTTGGGTACTTATATGCGCTTTTTCTACCACCAAAGGCACGGCTTTGAGTGCGCCTTTTTCTAAAGCTGTGGCAAAGGCATGCTTTGCCTGCTCGCGCACGCTTGCCACAGGATGATTTTCTAAAAGGTGATTCAAGCATTTTACTGCCTCATCATAAGTTTCCAAATGCAGCCACTCCTGACAAAGATACCGCTCCAAAATTTTAACATATACTTCTCCTGCTTCTTCAGTGCCTGTAGTCTGACGAAGGTTGTGATCAAAAATAAGAGAGGAAAGCGCAAAAAGCATCTCTTGAGCGCTCGTCGCCTCTACTCCTTCATCAAAAGAATTCAGGATGCTAGATTCAAGATGCGTTAAAGCGGTTATATCTATATCTATTCCTTGATTAATAGAGCGTCCGGACGCCCATCTTGCCAGTTCTGCTAAAATTGATGCCGCCTGATGATATACCCCTCGAGGTAAAGATGCCGTGTTCAAACTATGCATCAAATCACTGCAGATTAGATGAAAGCGCCGGATTGTTCTAGCAATATCTAAAAGGGCTTCTCCTGCCTCAAGATTACCTCCGCTCTTAAGGATATCCACCAAACCTCTGATTGCCATCTCCTCGCCTGTGCCGCCTTTAGCCAAAATAGCCAGGCTTTCTATAACTGCCTTCTTTTCAGTATCCCCGGTTTCTTTATAACAAGCGATCGTAACCAAAATGCCAATGCCCTCCTCTGAAACTACTTCGGGCGCCTGATGAAAAACATCTTTTAGACCTGCATATAACCTGTCCTTCTTTTGCCGATCGACATCAGCCTGCATCAATAAAATCATTTTAATTAAGATAATGGTTTTATCAATTGCCTCTTGGCCTCTCTCTTGAATAATTCTATTGGTAAAGTAAGTAACAAAGTCATTAAAATTGCTTTGATAAAGCGTGCGCTCATCACCGCTGAATAACTGATGGATCGCGGAAGAAGCATCCTTCAGCTCGATATTTCCAAACGCTGACCGCAAAGCCTCTACTTTAAAACTGGCAGTCTCACTGCTAGAGATGCGCTCCTCTTCAATATCTCGCTTACAATTTTTTATTGCTTCATTGGAAGCCGGGATTTCATGTGTTGGAAAAACCTTGTCCAGCAAAGAATCCGGACCTGCCTTGTCTTTCTCCTCGGGAAAAACAGAAAAGTATGCCTCCATTGCCAAACGAAACATCACAACATCATCCCCTAATAAACGGTCAAATACCACGATACTCGGGCCGCAGGAAAATCCCCAGATGTAGTTGGGGCAATCCTTGGTTGTAAAAATATGTCCTGCATATTGCAATTGCCTTAAGAAAAGTAAAACCCGGTTGGCCAACTGTCTTTCTTTAAAGCTAAGCTGGGCCGAGGTAAGCTTGTTTTGCAAGCGCTCACGAACAACATCAAATGCTACAAACTCAAGCGAGTCTACATTGAATTCCGCAAGCTCTTTCACATCATCTCCTGTATATACCGGCTCACCGGAGGCAGTTTTTAGGTTAATGCGGTCGTGCTCGTTAGACTTCTTTTTTCTTTGTATAGATAAAAGCGCATCCTGAATATTGAACTCCTCGGCAATGCCTCCTCTATTGACTGTGAATTTGGCCAGCGGCTCAAGAGTTATCGGAGCTGATGACGCTCCCGAAGGAGAAGTCCCGGCTGATGGCAGATTGACATGCGTGCGAGAGCGTACCCATTGTCTAATAACCCTTGCCCAAACTATGCCGGCCGTAACCGCTGAAAGCGCGGTAAATATCTTCATAAGGAAAATCCATGGATTTTTTAGAGCGAGCATTTCAGTCTTGACTCTTTGCAAATATGCAGAATTGCCTATGACTTCTGCCGCGGCCAAGCGCAGTTCCAGGAGATTACCGATTTTCCCATTAGCAAAGAAAAACAAGCGCCAATTTGAAACGCGGGTTCTTTTTAAAAAGTCGTTTAATTCCCTCGAGGCATAGCCTTTGTGATCTCCGTATTTGCGTAGTTGTAACAACGCCCTCATCGCCCTCCACGCCTCAGGAGAAGTACCCCAATCCAAAACCACGCCATTAGCGCTGGCTAAGGTGTGCTCTAATCTTAAACCTCTAGAATTAGGCGAAAGCCGATCCTTACTGTCCATGGCGCGCCGGATTAGCTCGTTGTCGCGGGCGCCGGGCATCTGGCTATAAATAAACTCTTCCCAAGTTTGCGCATCCATTTCTAAACCATAATTTGCTACTAAAGCCTGGTAGGTTTCTTGCTGCAAGGATTTGTCAGCATCGCAAAAAATTCTCTGAACTACCTGATAAATAAATAATTTCGAGGGCGTAATATTGTTTGCCTTCAGATACTCTTCTAGACATTGCCTGGCTGCTTTGGCTAACTGCGCATCATCATTCATAAGAGCGATTACCGCGTAAAGCTCGACAAGACAATCGCCATCTAAATTCAAAGACTGGGCCTTATGCTGCCAATAATTCATCTTTTCGGCAGTTGCAACATTGCCTCCCAACCTCTCGGAAGCTACCGCGCGCGCCGCTTCCCAAGAGCCTGCTGCGGCTTTTTCCAACTGCTTCATTCCCTCTGGGCTGGCTAACTCTGCCCTCATTTGCCGGAGTACATCATTGAACCCTTCATCATGCTCTTCATACCTATTTATTAAATCCAGATATAACGTAATAATGTTAGTGTGGTAACGAAAAACTATATATTGCAGCGCGAAACGCCCTTTACCAAATTTATGGCGCAAATAAAAATATATGGCCATCTGATCCCCGTTATCAGCCAGCGCCTTAAGGCGCCCTAATGCCTCCTGGGCCGTGTTCGGATCTTTATCGCTTGCAAAATCGTTCAACGCCTCCGCCAACGTCTTAGCAGACTCTCCGGGCTCTAGGCCAGAAACAGGCAAGACCTCTCGGAAATAATCATAGATCCCGAACCAAAGATACAAATTAGCCACGCCTTGATTTTTTGCTGGCGACCAAGAGGTATCAGCTTGATTGCCCAGCGATTTTAAACGCTTAATTTCCTGTTTCGCAATATCAAGTTCTTGTTTAACTGCATGCATAAAACCATCTTTCTCCAGTTCATTCCTCGCTAAAACAGTAACTAGATCTAACGCGTTGTCCCAAAGAATATCTACCTGCTCGGATTTTTCCCTGGCAATGTCTTTGGCGCTCTTTGCAATACGCGGCCCATAATTTAAGGCGTATAACCGAGAGAAAAAATCCAAAGCTAAATTCATCCTGATACTCTCATCGTTAGTCTGACGGTAAAGGGTGCGTAAAATAGAACGGGCCTGGGCCAATTTAAATTCACTCACATCTATCCCTTGTGCCTTTGTCGCGGCCAAAAAGCTCCATAAGTAATTAGCTAAATGCACCCCATCCACCCGCTCAGGATTTAGATACGTACCAGAACGATCCCTGAGGCGCATTAACGGTATCCTCTGATCGCCGATTTTCGTCTTGATCTCGTATTCCGCTATAATATCATCCACCAGTTCTTGTATGTTCTTTTCTAGAGCATCGAGGTGCGAAGGAGAAGGCGTTTTCTCTGCTTCTATAACTACCTTATGAATAACATCTGACCCTGCCTGCTCCGTGCTTTTATCCGGATTTACAACAAAGCCGCCCAAGCTAGAGGCGCTTAATTGCAAAAATATAAGTGCACCCAACACAGCTTTTCGCATCCTGGCCATCCAAGAAATAGAGGTGTTTTTTCTTGTCTTCGCCAACACCGGAGCCTTGTCTTTTTTCTCTGATTTGCCGAGTAAAGATCTTAACCCCGCATTAAAATCCCTCACAATCTCCTCGATAAAACTAAAATCCACTGCCCCTCGCTGTGAGAACTTTTCTTTTGCGCTAAGAGGCTTGGCTCTCTTTACAGGGACTGTCCCCGTCTCTTGTGTAGATGTAGTTTGAGGGGACTGTCCCTCTACTTCCGGCTCAACTTCTTTAGCAGCTTCCTGTTCCTGCGGCAGGGATACTCCTGTTACTTGAAGGTTTTCTCCTGATACATCTACTCCGGCTAAGTTTCTATTGGTAGTCTCTGTAAGAGTTCTGCTGGGGTTGCCTGTGACTACGGTAGTAGCTTGTGGCATACCTGCTATTAACTCTACACCTCCAGAGAAGTAGCTTCTTATGGTGGTTCCGGAGTAGGTTTGGGTGTTTTGTTTGTAGTTGTATTCACCGTCTTTGAAGGACTTTTGATAGGCTTTAAAGTAGGTATCCTTGGACCAGGGTTGAGTGGATGTCAGCCCGGAGAGATTGCTTGAGTTGATCAGAGTAGGGACTGTCCCCCCCATGGCTATATCAGGGCGAGCTAAGGGGGCTGTCCCTAAAGGGGATTGTCCCTGGTACTGCTTCTTAAACCACTGAGCCAGGATGAGTGAGTAGTATACCTGTCTTAAGGGAGCGTATTTCTTTGAGGTGTTGATACTTTGAGTAAGTTTAGGGATAATGAGTTCTTTTATAAGGGTAGTAGAG
>JAHJJA010000155.1 GCA_018822885.1 Candidatus Omnitrophota bacterium | reverse complement strand
TTTTGAGCGCTGCGGCGATCGGAGTGCCATTGGATATGGGTGGGGCTGCTATAGAGGCGGAATTTCTTGATTCGGAGACGGGAGAACGCCTTGGGGCAATCGTCGACATGAAATTAGGGACTCCTTTGGATATAAGCGGTTTTACTTCGTTAGGCCATGCAAAGGGCGCTTTCCAGCGTTGGGCAAAGGAGCTTAAGCAGGCGCTTCTTGAGCCATAAATATACTGGGAAACCACACTAAAAGGAGGGGCAAGATGAAGAAATTGTTGACTGTACTTTTAATTGTGCTGGGCGTGATTTTTGTATTGTTGCTTACTAAAGATTTCATAATAAAGGCTTCTGTTGAAAAGGGTGTAGAACTTGTCACTGGTTTAAGGATTAGAATAGGAAGTCTTAGTGTCGGTATTTTTAAGCCAGTAGCGCATATTAAAAACTTTAGGTTGCTGAATCCTTCTGATTTTCCCGATAAGACAATGATCGATATACCGGAGATATATGTGAATTATGACTTGCCTGCCATAATCAAGGGAAAGATCCATCTTCCGGAGGTGCGCTTTGCTTTGAAAGAGATGACCGTTGTCAAAAATTCCAAGGGGGAGTTGAATCTGGATTCCCTTAAGTCTATCCAGGCGCAGAAAAAAAGCGAACCTGCGGGGGCAAAGGGGCCGGCGAAACTGCCCGATATCAAGATAGACCTGTTTAAGCTTAATATAGGTAAAGTTGTTTTCAAGGATTACTCAAAAGGCAGCGAGCCTTCCGTGAAAGAATTTAACATAAATCTTGATGAGACTTACACCAATATCGATAATCCGTATACACTGGCTAATCTGATAGTAGTAAAAGCATTGATGAAGACTTCAATAGCCGCCCTTACGAATTTTGATCTAAAAGGGTTGCAAGGGGCTGTGGGAGGAGCCCTTTCCGGAGCTAAAGAGGTAGTTTCTACTGCTGCGGATAAGGCGCAAAAAGCCGCTAAGCAGGCGACAGATACTTTAAAAGACGTGCTTAAAAATCCATTTGGTTCTAAAGAATAAAAAAAGGAGGAGGAGAAATGAAAAAGTTTGTGGTATGTATTTTTACTCTAGCTTTGATTGCATCACCGGGGTTGCTTTTTGCGGCGGATAAAGGTTTACATTTGGGTGGGTTAGATAAAGATGCCAAGAAAGCTAAAATTGAAGCAAAGAAAACCGTTCAACAAACCGAGAAAGAAGCGGAAAAAGCAAAGAAGCAGGTAAAGAAAGAGGCGGAGAAAAAACAAAAGGAAGCTTCGCAAACAAAGGAAAAGGCTAAGAAAGAACTTGAGAAAAAACAAAAGGAAGCTTCGCAAACAAAGGAAAAGGCTAAGAAAGAGATTGAAAAAAAGCGGAAAGAGGCCGAGCAAACAAAGGAGAAGGTTAAGAAAAAAACAGAGAAGAAAACCAAAGAAGCCGGCAAAAAACTAAATATGTAAAGTCAGTATTTTTCGCTGATCCTGGATTTTAATCGAAGAAAAAAGGCGTTTCTATCCTGGAGTTAGGATGAATAGAGCCGCCTTTTTTTCTTTGCAACAGTTTTTAAAGATTACATTGAAATCGATAGGTTTCAGGGGTAAAATGTCGCTATTGATAGGGACAGTTCCTTAGTAATTCTTTAAATGCCAAGGAGTTAAAAGGAGACGGTCCTGAGAGATGTTGCTGGAGGTAAATAATGGATCCAAAACTAAAAGATAGAGTCTTAAGGGCACAGAGAAACGAATTGACTGAACACATTATTTATAAAAAGCTTGCCTCTGTTATAAAAGAAAAAGAACAGAGTGAGATTTTGAGTTCTATATCAGAGGAGGAGCTCACTCATTATGAATTATTTAAAAGTTTGACCGCAGAGGATGTCGCCCCTGACAAGATTAAGGTTTCGATCTATGTTTTTATCTCCCGCGTTTTCGGCCTGAATTTCGGTCTGAAGCTTTTGGAAGGGGGAGAGGATCTGGCTCAGGACGTATACGCCCAGTTAAAAGAGATCTCTCCTAAGATAGAAGAGGTTATCAGGGATGAGAATAAGCATGAATACGAGTTGATCAAGCTGATCGATGAGGAGCGCCTGAAATATGTCAGTTCCATGGTCCTGGGTTTGAATGACGCGCTGGTAGAATTAACCGGCGCCTTGGCAGGATTCACGCTGGCAATACAGAATACAAGGCTTATCGCTACGGTGGGGTTAATAACCGGTATCGCCGCATCTATGTCTATGGCAGCCTCCGAGTATTTATCCACTAAACAGGAGAAAACAGAAAAGAGTCCTTTGAAGGCAAGTGTTTATACGGGTATTGCTTATGTGGGCACAGTTTTATTTTTGATCACGCCCTATTTTTTCTTTAAGAATATTTTTGTCTGCCTTGGCTTTGTGGTTTTTAACGCCCTCTTTGTGATACTGATCTTTACCTTTTATATCTCTGTCGCTAAGGGGCTAGATTTTAAGAAAAGATTTTTTGAGATGGCCGGTATAAGTTTAGGTATAGCCGTGATCAACTTTTTTATCGGCTTAATGGTTAGAAACGTGTTTGGTATAGAGGCTTAAAAAGGCAGACGCGATTTTTTGTTTAATTTATAGGAAAAGGAGAAAAAGATGGAGGGATTAAAGGTTTTACGCAGCACTCAAATAATTATACTCGGGGTTTGTTTTGTGGTAGCCACAATAGCTTCTACTCTCATCCTGTCAAAGGGGCTCTTGAAGATAAAAAAGTTTTCAAGCGAAGTAGTTTCTGTGACCGGTTCGGCGGAGAAAAAAATAGTCTCGGATTGCATTGTCTGGAAAGCGTATTTTTCAAGGCAAGAGCTGGAGTTAAAAGCCGCTTATGCTAAATTGCAGGATGATCTTAAGAAAGTAAAAGCCTACCTTGCCTCAAAAGGAATAAAAGATGACGAGCTGGTTGTTTCTCAGGTGAATACGGAAGCGCTCTACAAGAAAAATGAGAAAGGTAATGATTTGAATCAAGTCGAGGGCTATAGATTGTCGCAGGGTATAGAGGTAAAATCTTTTGATGTCCAGAAAGTAGAGGGGGTCTCTCGTCAATCCACAGAACTGATTGAGCAAGATATCCAGCTTATTTCTAATTCCCCCGAGTACTTTTATACGAAATTAGCCGAGCTAAAGATCGAGATGTTGGCTAATGCCACCGAAGACGCCAAAAAACGCGCGATCACCATGGCGCAGTCAACAGGCAATAAAATTGGCGCGATCCGCTCCGCAAAAATGGGTACTTTCCAGATAACCCCTGTTAATTCCTACGATGTATCTTGGTACGGAGAAAATGACACCTCTTCCTATGAGAAAAAAGTGACTGCTGTAGTAAGTGCCAGCTTCGCGATAGAATAGTAAGCCTCTTCGATAAAAAATCAGGAATAAGGGAACTTTTTCTCTTCCTTCGATGTCTAATATAGTGAAAGGAGGAGAGAGATGAAAAAGAGCATTGCGACAAATAGTATCTGGTCGGTGGGGGCGCTTGTTGTGGTTCTTATGACGGTTTCTACAGATGCGTTTGCCGGTGTTAAAAGTGGCGCTTGGACAAGGAGATTGCCTTCAAGGCATGAGTCCGTAGTTGTAAAGGGGCACAAGTATTACTATAACGAGGGCAGGTTTTACAAGCCGTGGTTTTTTGGGTTTAATATCGTGATCCCCCCTATCGGGGCCACGGTTACTTTTTTGCCGGTCGGACATAGGGCTATCGTAGTCGGGGGGATAAACTATTATTCCTACGATAACGTTTACTACAAACGTTGCCCTAGAGGTTATATTGTAGTCCAGGAGCCGGCTGTCGTCCATCCGCAACAGAAATATTACGGCGAAACAGTGATAATAAATGTCCCTAATTCAAACGGCAGTTTTACCCCGGTTGCGCTGGTAAAACAGAATGGCGGTTACATGGGGCCGCAAGGTGAATATTATCCGGTTCACCCGACAGTAGAGCAATTAAAGGCCTTGTATGGAAAGTAAAGTGTGGAAAATCGCATTGTAGATATAGAGTTATTAGAGCGCGCCTCCCGCGGGGATATAGAGGCTTTTGAAGCGGTCTACAGAGCCACAAGTAGTTTTGTCTATAATGTGGCTCTGAAGATCACGCGTAATAACGCCGATGCCCAGGAGGTTACACAGGATGTGTTTATGAAGATATACCACAGTTTAAAAGATTTTCAGTTTCGCTCTGCGTTTAAGACATGGCTTTACAGGATCACGGTGAATACCTCGATAAACCGTTATCGTAAAAGCGCAAGAGAGCAAAGAGGCAGGCAGGATTACGATAGCCTGATCGAATCATTGCCGGCAGAGTCTTCGACAGCGGATGATGTCATTCGGCGCGATAATGAATCTATGGTAGATGCTCTTTTGGGTTTATTGAGCCCTGAACATAAGGCCTGTTTAGTATTGAGGGAAATAGAGGGTTTGAGTTATCAGGAGATCGCTCTTGCCTTAAAGATCCCGCTGAATACCGTGCGCACAAGGCTCAAACGGGCGCGGGAGGCTTTGTTAGAAAGAGGAGGAAAGGGGTTGATGAGAAATGCAGTGTAAAAAAGCGCAAAGCTTGCTTTCGGGATATTTGGATAATGAGCTTAGCCCGATAGAACAGAAATTTATCAAGGGTCATCTTGCTCATTGCCCGGCTTGCTTTAAGAAAGAAGAGGAATTACGCGCCCAGCAGGATATTCTTCGCAATGCAAAACGCCGGCAAGTACCCGAACAGGTCTGGCAGAATATCCGTGAGACCATTGTCAGGGAGCAGTTAGATGAGCAGGCTAAAGAAAAAAACGGGATCCTTGATTGGCTAAGGGGGTTGGTTTTAGCTCCTCGTCCGAGGTTTGCTTTGGCAAGCGCTGTTGCAATGGTCATTTTAGTCATGGTGCTTGTCGGGATCAGCACGTATAAAAGACAGGCCCTTAATAGAG
>JAHJJA010000154.1 GCA_018822885.1 Candidatus Omnitrophota bacterium | reverse complement strand
CATAATTATCAGAAGGCCGAGTTTGCAAAAGATGTTTTCTCTTCTGTCAGCGGTGTCGAGGTAAAGAGAAGCTCGCATACTTTTAATGAATTTACCGTGAAATTGCCGCGCCATGCGGATGAAATAGTTTATCGTATGGTTGATAAAGGTTTTGCCTGCGGATTTCCGCTTGGAAGATTTTACAAAGGGATGGATAATTATCTTTTGGTAGCTGTCACAGAGAAACGCACAAAGGAAGAGATCAGATTGTTGGCAGATAGTTTGGAGGCGGTCCTATAATGAAGCTGATTTTTGAGAAACATAAGCAGGGTAGGCGCGGATACTCTTGTGCCAAGGCTGATGTGCCTCTTGCCAAGCCCCTTGATAAGAAATATTGCCGCGGGTTGCAAGCGTGTCTGCCTTCAGTCAGCGAGCTTGATGTGGTGCGTCATTACACAAATCTTTCCCGGCTTAATTATTCTGTGGATACAAATTTCTATCCTCTTGGATCCTGCACAATGAAGTACAATCCGAAGTTTACCGAGCGCATCGCCGCGTTTGAGGGTTTTTCGGAGCTGCACCCCTTATTGCCGCAGCTATGCGGAGGCGGGATGTTGGCACAGGGGTCTCTTGAGGTCCTTTATGAGGTCAAAAGGCTTTTATCTGAAATCACCGGTATGTCTGCTTTTACTATGCAGCCTTTGGCCGGAGCGCATGGCGAGTTGACCGGCGCGATGCTTATTGCCGCTTACCATAAAGACAAAGGCTCCCGTCGTAAATATGTCATTGTCCCGGATTCATCTCATGGCACAAATCCCGCAAGCGCTGCTATTGCCGGTTATCAGGTTATAGTTATTCCCACTGGCCCCGATGGCTATATGGATTTAGTTGAATACAAGAAGAAGTTAAACAGCGACGTGGCAGCGGTGATGCTTACCTGTCCTGATACTTTGGGGATCTTTAATCCGCGTATCAAAGAGATCGCTGATATGGCTCATGAGGTCGGAGCCCTTATGTATTACGACGGAGCAAACCTTAACGCGTTACTTGGAAAGGCGCGCCCCGGCGACCTGGGTTTTGATGTGGTGCATCTAAATCTGCATAAGACATTTGCTACTCCTCATGGCGGAGGGGGTCCGGGTTCCGGGCCGGTAGGCGTGAGTGAGCGCCTTGAGGATTTTCTGCCGATCCCGCGCATTGTGCGCAGGCACGACGGCACGTATGCCCTTGATTATCATCGTCATAAATCAATCGGCTATATCGCTCCTTTTTACGGAAATTTCGGCGTTATCCTTAAGGCTTACGCGTATATGCTTAAGCTGGGTAAAGAGGGGCTTATCCAGACAGCTGAAGCGGGGGTTTTGAATGCCAATTATTGCCGCGTTAAACTGAAAGAATATTTTGATATTTCTTTTGATATAGCTTGCATGCATGAATGCGTTTTTTCCGCGAGCCGTCAGGCCAAAAACGGAGTGCATGCCATAGATATCGCCAAATACCTGATCGATAAAGGGTATCATCCTCCCACGGTTTATTTCCCGCTTATTGTCAAAGAGGCTTTGATGATCGAGCCTACTGAAACTGAATCCAAGGAGACGCTCGATGGCTTTATTGACACTATGATCGAGATCGCCCGCCTTGCCCAAGAAGATCCTGCTAAAGTGACACAGGCTCCAATTACCATGCCTGTTAAGCGGCTTGATGAAACCAAGGCCGCACGAGAACCTAATTTGCGTTGGCAGCCGTAAAAATAAAATCCGTATCCTTGTAGGTCACATTTAAATGTGACCTACAAGGACTAGTCCCTATGAGAGAGTTCAGGCTTATTCGTTCATATCAGACTCCTGATGTTAACAATATGGCGTTTGATGAGTTTATCTTTAAACGTTATCTCCAAGACCGTGTACCGGTTTTCCGCGTATACCGTTGGAAATCTCCCTCATTTACCTATGGCATTTCACAGGATCCCGCAGTACTTATTGATATAGACAAGTGCGCGCTTAATAAAGTCGAAATAGCTAAGAGGATGACCGGGGGTGGCCTGCTTTTTCATGATGATGAAATCACTTATAGCTTTGTTTGCAGTAAGCTTGATGTTGGTGAGCCCGAGAATGTGTTTGTTTCATATCGTGAAATCTGCTCCTTTTTGATTTCATTTTATGAGTCGCTGGGGCTAAAGGCTTCTTTTGCAATAAACTCGCCTGATTTTAGAAAACACAATACCCCGCATGAACTTTGCAGTGCTTCGCGCGAAAAGTTTGATATTATAATTAATGGTAAGAAAATCGGCGGCAACGCCCAGAAGCGTAAGAGAGATGTTGTGTTCCAGCATGGTTCGGTTCCCCGCAGCATTGATTGGGATCTTCAGAATCGCTTTATTAAATTTCCGCCAGAAGATAACTCATCTTATGTTACAACACTTTCTCAAGAATTGGTCGCTGTCCCTAATAATGATGTTTTAGAGGAAAAACTTATCGAGGCTTTTAGCCGCTCTTTCGGCGTTGATTTCATCGAAGAAAGTAAATCAAGACCCGGTCTTAACATTGGAATAGAAAGCCAAGACCGGGTCTTGGATGGGTGTCCTCGCTTATGAAACCAGCCTGGCTTAATAAGAAGATAGGCCTTCAAGCCTGCGCGGAAATGAAACAGTTTCTGCGCGGCTTAAAAGTAGAGACCGTCTGTGAGCAGGCGATGTGCCCGAATATCGGGGAGTGTTTCTCGCGTAAAGAGGCGACATTCTTGATCCTTGGCAGGTTCTGCACTCGCAACTGCGGCTTTTGTAATATTGAAAAAGGCCTGCCTTTAGCGCCTGATCTTGATGAGCCAAGGCGCGTGGCAGAGGGGGTGAGCAGGCTTTCTTTAAAGCATGTTGTTGTGACCAGCGTTACCAGGGATGATCTTGTAGACGGGGGTGCTTCAATTTTCGCGGATACAGTTTCACGTATCCGCCGGGTTTCTGCGCAGATAAAAATAGAGATACTGATACCGGATTTTAAACTCTCTCAAGAAGCCCTGGCAATTGTGGCTGGATCTCGGGCGGATATTATCGCGCATAATGTTGAGACGGTCCCATCACTTTATAAATCAGTGCGACAGGGAGCTGATTACAATAAGTCTTTGGGCGTGCTTAAAAAAATAAAAGAGTTATCTCCTGATGTTAAGACAAAATCAGGGATTATGCTTGGTTTGGGAGAGAAAGAGGAAGAAGTCATTTCTGTAATGGATGATTTGCGCATGGCCCGATGCGATTTCTTAAGCATAGGCCAGTATCTTGCTCCGAGTAAGCGCCATTATCCGGTAAAGGAGTATATCGAGCCGCAGAAGTTTGATTATTATAAGAAAAAAGGCGAAGGGCTTGGGTTCTCGCATATTGAAAGCGCTCCTTACGTGCGCAGTTCCTACATGGCCGCAGACTATTTTAAAAAAGGGGACGTTTCTATTTTTTAATCTCGCACTCTAGAAAAAATAGAAACGTCCCCTTTTTTCCCTTTTTTCCTTTTGTTTTCATTTGATTCATGTTAAACTAACTT
>JAHJJA010000153.1 GCA_018822885.1 Candidatus Omnitrophota bacterium | reverse complement strand
GCATAAAATGATTTCGCCAAGAAGGCATAGTCAGATACCTGTATCTTAGGCCGCCGGTTGTCTGGCGTCCGAATTTGTACCTAATGTCAACAATTCCGCCGAAATTATTCATTGTCTTATCGCTTCTCCAGTAATCGGCGTATTCGTAATCAAATTCAAATTGTGCCCATAATTTTCTGGTCAAAGCATGCCGCAAGCCCAATCTAAAAGGATAGCGATCGGCGTCCTTTCCCCGATCATTCGGATAGTGCCTGTTACTGTAACCGAATCCAGAAAACAAAGCTGTCCTTCTGGTAAGAGAATGTGAGAAACCTACATCAAAATGGTTCTCAAAGAAATCTTCATAATTATAATCCGGGCCAAACTGTGATAAAATATTATCATAAGCCATAGTCAAGGTATCATTACGGCCAAGTTTATATTTAGATTCTATCTTAAATCTATTAAGCGAAAATCCGCTGCTCACATCTTTCTTCCCGAAATCCGAGATAAAAGAGGCCTGCTTTGATTTTATGTAATCATCGACTATTTTGTGGCTCCACCTGCCTTTTGGCGCGTACTCCAACTGGCCCCTTGCCTTCTGGCTGATAGGAAGCTTGTAGAGGTTTTGATAATAATCTATTGTAGGCTCATAATCAAAACCTAAATTCAAGTCTCCCTCTGTATTAAAGGTCATCTTTGAATAAAACCGCGAGATAAGATCGGGTTTTTCATGGTCATCAAGGTAGCCGACATTATCATTGTATTTTTGAGTAAGAGAATAGCGAAAACCCATCCTGTCATAGAGATAGTCCGCTATCGAGGCAAGCGCCGACGGGGCCTTTGCCTCCTCCCCCTCTTTTGCTCTCTTTTTTCTCTCTTGTTCCGCCCTTTCCCGTTTTTCTTTTACTTTCCTTTGGAGCTCCCTATCCTGCATTGCCTCTAATAATATGTCAGACTTGGCAGCGTCTTCCTGCGTGGTAACATATTCAAAATCCTGGCGCTCGCGGAACTGCGAGCTTAAATCAATATCAAGATCCTCCGGCCCTTCTTCAAAATCCTCTGTTTTTTTCTTTTTTGGCTTTTGTTTGGCTTGCGCGGGCTTTGCCTTAGGCGCCTCACTCAAAGCCATATCCATTTCAACAACCCTCATCCTCTCAAAGTCAGGATTTGCCTGCTTTTGCGCCTCTTTTGCCTGTGCCCGAGACGAATTCAGCAATACAAAAGTTACAAAAAAGAGGACAAACAGAATTGCCCTCTTAATCAAGCTCATGACCCCTTGCCCTCCGCAAATTTTTCCCATGAAAAGACCGCTTCTCTCCTTGTTGAACTTTCTTAATGCAACCTATTACCCACCCAAGACTTACGTATTATTAAAATTTATTATACGTCTATCTCCCCGTAAGTCAAGAGAAAAAATAAGACCCAGTCTTGGCTTTCTATTCCCAATACTAAGACCGGGTCTTAATAAACATGAGGAACTAGGGGACGCTTCCCCGAAGCGTCCCCTGGTTTTAGCTATTTCAGCTTCCGCAGATATTTCAAATCTTCTAAATCCTTGGGCCTTGCAGCCGCTTTCTTCATTTTGATTAAATCAGCAAGGCAGGCAAAATAAACAAAGGTGCCGTAAAATTTAGCTCTAACTTTATTCTTCCACACCTTCTCAAAACTTACGCCTTTTACAAAAGGATGAATATCCGTTTCTACCGCGTACTGACGGATAAGTAATTTCTTTTTCAGTAGTTCTATTTTTTCAATATCGGTTACATCGTAACCAAAATCTTTTAATGCCCACCAAGTTCTCTCTGCGTTAGCTTCGGTAGGCCTAATAAAAATATCTATATCCAACGTTGCGCGGGCATAACCATGTACCGGAAAAGCAGTCGCCCCTATAATCACAAAATCAACTTTACGCTCTTTTAATGATTTCAAAAGGCCTTCTGTGTCCACTTTTCTCCAATAACTTAATTATCTCTTTCGTCTTTTTTAACATCATTTCAAACCGTTTCTTAATTGAAAGAGATTTAAGATAACGCACTTCAAAGTCTATTTCTTTTCTTTCGTCATACCGCTTTAACTTCAGAACCGCCGCCATATTTCCTCTCTTTAGAGTATCTTACACTTATAAGTGTAGAATACT
>JAHJJA010000152.1 GCA_018822885.1 Candidatus Omnitrophota bacterium | reverse complement strand
CCGGCTTAGCGGTGGGAAAATCTCCTGGTATGAATTTGTAGAGGACAATGCCGAAGCCCTTGGTTATAAAGCCGTTTTTTCTGATTACATTACTTTTTCGCAGCTCTGGTGTAAATTTTTAAAAGATAATTCTGCGCTTGTAGCTAAAGGTAATGAGATTGTAAGGAAGTCGCTTGAGGAAAGTAGAAAACTTACTGATCAAGAAATTTTTGAAATTGACCGCAAAATTATCCGCTGCACCGAGCTTTCTGGGGACCTAAAGGGACAGATCAACAAGCGCGCGGTTAATTTTCCAGATTGGGCAATTGCCCGCTCAAGCGGACGCTTTGAAGATTCCTTTATCCGCAATCTCGCAGGAGTATTTATTTCCAAGCGCGCCAGAGAAGAGCGCCTGATAACTCAATCAATCAAAGTTGTACTAAAAGACGCGCTCTATAAAATCTGGATCGGAAACCAGATGCGCAATGTTTGTCCATTTGTAACCGAAGAAAACGGCGTAGGCATACTCTTACAAGAATTCCTTTTCTTTGATGCCTCCGGCACAGCTATGACTAACCGCTATGGACATGCCACTGTTGAGGCGGTTTACGGCGACTGCTCCACTGCTGTGCAGGGGATTTACGCCAATGTAGGAAGGTTTACTTTGGCTAAAGACGCTGCCCCGGATAAATTCAATTACGCGCCTTCCTTCGCAGCATATCCTTATAATTTCTCTCTTAAAGGCAAAGATTATTGTATCCGGAACCAGGCGTCGGAGTTTAGGCGCGTGATTATTTCCGGACCGCATATAAACCATAAGCCCAGCCCTATCACTGCTCAGCAGGCAGAGCGTCTCTTTAAGGCAATTAACGCCTTGGAGGAAAAAGCCGGCCTGCCTTTGGATATTGAATGGGGTTTTGTGGGCGATGATTTATATATTATTCAGGCGCGTCCGGATGTCGGCTATTTTATGCAAAAGCTCGTAGAAAAAGATAAAGAATTCTTTAAAGATAATCAATCTTTTATCAGCACTCCCATTGCTATCGGTCACACCCGGCCGCAGGGGATTACTGTACCTCTGGTAGTTATCGGTAGCGGGGTGCGCCCGGAGGCAATAGCTAAATTTGAGGCGCAATTTAATCAGCCATACCTGCGCCTGCAGGCAGATGTGGCTTCGGCGGTTTTAAATGGCCCGACCAAAGCAGTGGTGCTTATTGACCCGGTGCAGGGCTCAACGCAAGCGCACAATATTAACCTGATCACCGGCCGCATTTCAGCAGGAGAATTCATCTATTGTAATGGCCCGGTGCTCAAAGCCGGCTTGAATGATTTCCGCATTAATTATATCCCGCATCCGGAATATCGCGGCATCTGGGTAGCAAATAAGCTCATTACTTATTTCTGCGACGGTTTAAATGCAGATTTCTATTTTGCCAAGGAAAAGTTTGCCGGAACCGAAAGCCTAAAACCCGATGATGAGCAGGCTTGGCGCGTGAATAAACTGGCAACATTTCAGGAGGCCTTAAAGCAAAATCTGGGCTTAGCGCTTTTGGGTTCAGGAGTTGCCTGCGTCCATCATGAATTTCGCAGGTTTATTGATGCGTTGTTTAATCCCGAGGAGAACTTTAGATTTTTCTACAATTTTAATCCCGGCACGTATGAGAGTAAATTTTGTTTGCGCTGCCTAGATACTGTGCTTTGGGATTTAGGCTTCTCTCATAATGCGGATGCAGTTGTAACAGTAGAGGCCAGGATTTCTGATGCCGAGAATGATCTGGAAAGAAAAGCCGTGCTTGGCATGCTTGAAGATATTGCGGATATTGCTGATGAGGTTGTCTCCTTTCCTTTGTATCCGGAGATTTGGGGGAATGAATGGATTGCGCGCTTAAAAGGGATTTCTTGCCTTAAGGATATTCCCGAGAAGATGAAGAAACAGGAAGAAGAAGGAAGTTCTGGTTACAAGATGTTATTAGAGCGTTTTCAGGCGCAGTTACCGCAGGAAAAGGAAAAATTTCAGGTACTTACCTTACATGACTCTCATGATTACCAAGGCGTATCCAGGGAATTAGATTCCCAGAATTACCGCCTGATCCCTACTTCTAAATATAAGAAGGCAGTGGAAGCGCTGAAGAATGAGCGTATAGATTTGGTGATTTTTGATTTAGTGATAGATAGCGACGCGGCAGACCAAAAGTTCGAAGAAGAGTTCCGTCAATTTCTTTGTACTGCACCTTATCTAATTATGGATACTGGATGGAGCGATCCGGCAGAAGGCGGGTCATTAGCATTTGCTCAACTTCCAGCCCAGCTTGCCCAAAGAGTTATCCGGTGTTCTTCGGATCGCGCTCTGTTGAAAAAAATCAAGCAATACGCTGATGAGAAATTTAAGGCTTTTGATGACGCGCGCGGCGCTAGTAAGCCCAAGACTAAGGCTCAAGTCCAGCCCCAGCCGCCGGCCAAGCTGGAGAAATTGAAGATATTGTATCTCGATGATGATTCTGATACTCCGGTGCCTAATAGCCTAAAAGCTATGCTTGATCAGGGTGAATATGAATTGTGTCGTGCCTACAGCTATGCTGAAGCAACTACAATTTTAACAAATACAGACATTAACCTGATTATTTTTGATCTCGCTATACCTGATTACGATGAGGATAATGAGGCCTGTAAATTATTTGATCAGAAGCTAAACGCAGTTCTAAAAGTTATGGTGATCTCTGCGGCAGTTTTTAGCATTGTTGATGCAGAGCTCACATATAGAGGTTTTAGAGGAGAAAGAAATGTTTTTGAGAAGCCGCTTGCGGCTGGAGAAGTACGTAATCTAGTCTTGCCTGTAATTAAAGATGCCCGCCAAGCCCAGCTTGCCGAATACGATAAACAGATAGCTGCCTGGCGCAAGGCCCACGAGCTTCCGCAGAAGCCGGAGAAATTGAGGGTGCTTTATCTTGATGATGACCCGGACACACTATCGGCTTATGAAATAATGTGGAAGAGCAAATTCAGCCAAAATGAGTATGACTTTAGTTTTTGCCACAGGTATAGCGAAGGGCTAAAGATATTGAGAGAAAAAGGCGCAGACTTAGTTATTCTTGATTATTCCGTTCCTTGCTATAGAGAGGAAACGCTTACTGCTTTTGATAAGCTATTTGCCGCCGCGCCGTTTGTTAAAATTATTTCCGGATACAACGATGCTAGGATTAAAGAGGATCTTGCAAAAGAAGAAAGATTCACCCCCGAATTAATTGCCAGAATAGAGTTTGTTAGAAAGACAATTTCGCCGGGAGATTTTTGTAACCTTATCCCGGTTTGCCGCCAGCAGCAGCTCTCCGAATATGACCGCGCCATGGCCGAGTGGAAAAAGGCCAATGAGCCGCCGCAGAAGCCGGAGAAATTGAGGGTACTGGTAATTGAAGATGACCCCAATACTCTAGAGGCTTATAGAGATCGTTTTGGTTCAGAGTTAAGTAATACTGAATATGATGCCAGGTTTGCTGGGCGTTATTCTAAAGCGCAGGAAGAGTTTCAATCGGGGAAATTTGATTTAATCATTTATGATATTAGAGTCGGTGGCCTCAACTTGATTAAAGACCAGATTAAACAAGCGCCCCATCTGATTATATTTACGGCTACTGCTTTTGATACAGCAAAAGATTTATTAAATGATGATGAAATGTTTGAGCGCTCTCAATTTTTTGATAAAGGTGTAAGGAGTTTAGCTGATGCTGTAGGGGTAATTAAAGAATGCCGCCAGACCCAGCTTGCTGACTTTGACCGCGCCATGGCAGAGTGGGAAAAGGCTAATGAGCCGCCCCAGAAGCCGGAGAAACTGCGCGCGTTGATTTTAAATGATGAGCCGCCAATTCTTAGGTATATGCAGCGTGCATGCGCAAAGCAGTTTAGCGCGGCTGAATATGATTGCGCTTTTGCTAAAGATTACCCGGGTGCCCTGACAAAGTTAAAAGCGCAAGAATTTGATATTGTTTTAGTGGATTTTACTATGCCTAATCATGAAAAGGAGGCTTCTATTTTCTTTGCGGCAATCCCAGACAGTTCACAATTTATTATCTATTCTCTTGAAACTTGGGAAGACCGTGAAATAAATGAGGCTTTAAGACATTATGGCTGTTCCGAAACGCTCTTAAATCGTAAGAGAGTAGCGCGTCAAGAAACAGAAGTAGATCAGGGATGGTTAATAAAATTGCTTCAAAGTATGCGTGAAGATCAGCTAGGTAAGTTTGATGAAGATATTGCTAAATGGCGGCTGCGGCATCCGGAAGCCGCAAGGCAAAAACCGGTTGAGCAGGTAATTTTTGCGGTGCAGGATTCATCAGCTGAAGCCGAGGCATTAGCAATATTTCTTAGAGAAAACTTAAGCCTTGGTTATAAGGTGATTTATTTGGATTCTGTCTGGCGGACTAACCGCGAAATGGTTATGGAAGGCAATATCCCCGAGGTTGTTATTTTTGATCAGGTTTTAAATGGCAAGGATGCCACGAGCGATATCTTGTCAGCTGTGCGTCAGCATAATCCCGATTGCCGCTTTATTGTTACCAGCGAAGAGGCAGAGATTACTGCGGAGGAACTTCTTAAAAACCCGGGCGTCTTAGCGGTCATCGAAATCCCGCTGCACTTCTCCGAAGTGCTCTTCTCTTTAAGGGACGCTTTCGAATCCAATTGGGGGACGTTTTCCAAATCAATCGGGAGAGTGTCCCCGGAGATTGCCGGGTTAATAATTATTGGCTTTTTTGCGCTGGCAGGATTACTTATGCATCCGGCAACTGCAGGCCCATTTGTGTTTGCCTGCGCCATGGCGCCTGCCCTGAGCGCAGTCGAAGGGCCGCTTGCGGCGGGGAGGAAGAAAGCGAAGAGAGGCGATTCTGGTAATCCT
>JAHJJA010000151.1 GCA_018822885.1 Candidatus Omnitrophota bacterium | reverse complement strand
CTGACGGTTACCTTGCGTAAGATTATCGAAAATTACTACCTTGTAACCTTTTTCAAGCAGGCGCCTGACGCAGAAACTAGCGACCAACCCGGCGCCTCCGGAGACCAATACTGAAAAATCATTCTTAAAAGCGATTTCCGCGGCTAAATTTTCCTCGTGAGTGCCGCCGTTAGCCTCATGAATCAATGCCTCAACAGGAAAACGATTATCATTAGAAGCAATTAAAATCCAGTTCTCATTTTCTATGACTACATTAGCGCCAAAGGCGCCCGTCAATGGCCCCATCCTTAAATGCCCGGCATTTACAATGCTGCGCAGCCTCTTGGCTTTATCAAGCTCCCCGGTGCGCTCATAATAACTAATCACCCTCTTTACCCAAGGATGATTCTCATCAAGCTTAGCCCAAAGCTCTGTATTATTGATCTTACCGCTTGAGATAATTTCAACGGCTTCGGCGGCCACTTCCTCCGCAGAATATCCTTCGCGCGGCTTGGCTTGATCAAAAGCCCTTTGCGCCTCTTTTGCCGTTTTAGGATTAAATAACATCACTTCATCAACGCCGAGATTAATCAGGGCTGAAACTTCTTTTGCGCTCATAGCCCTGCCCACAGCCGAAACTTTCATCCCTTGAGCATGGACCTTACTTATAATCTCCGGGGTCAATAATTCCAGATAAAACATCGCCCGGTCACATCCTCCCCTTTTTAAAGCTGCCAAGAACTTATCTAATTTCTCATCTGGCCCGACAATTGTCTTTCCCGGCACAAAGCCAAAGGTGACTTCCGTCGTCCTTGTTGTTACAACTGCGCCTAAACGCTCGGCTTCCTGCGTGATATTATCTAAATCAGCGGTAAATATGCTTGCGCAAGTCACCCATTCACTAACACCTAACGCCAGTATTTCAGCAACGAGTTTTCGTGCAGCCTGCTTGTTTTCTCCCTCAGCCCAAACAAGATGAATATCTAAATTCAGCCTACCATTAACTAACCTTAATACTTCTTCTAAGGAGGGGATTTCCGGATCTATCTGTTTTATCTCATCCAAAGTATATTCATTTATTGCCTTGCCATTTAAATCCTTTAGTCTATAAACCACCATTCTATTATCCGCGGTAATCTGGGTATCTAACTCTGCACCGTCACAACCCAAATCTATTGCATCCTGAAATGCTTGAAGGGTATTTTCTTTTGCGTAGTTATCCTGCGCGCCGCGATGAGCATAAATCTCAAGCCGCTTTGCCAGATAAACGAAATAATCATGTTCAGCTTTCAGGTTTTCAATATGTGTCTTATTATTATTCTCATGGATTATTACTGCGGCAGGATTAAGGTTGTCATTGGTGGCGATGAAGATGTAGCAGAAAACGTTTGCTCCAAAGGCGCTCTCTAATGGCCCTGCGCGAAGATGGCCTGCAGAGACCATATCTCTTAATCTCCGGGCTTTATCTGCTTGAGCGGTTAAATCATAGTAGCGTAGCGCTTCTTTGACTACCGGATGATCCAACGTCCATGATTCAAAGGAGTCAATCTGTCCCGAAGTAATGATTTGCGCGACTTCAGTTATTACATCATCCGTAGTAAAACCTTGGCGGGGCTTGGCGTAATCACAGCTATTATCCACTTCATCCCCTGCGATGGCATCAAGGCTTTGCCTTTCAATATCCCGTATCCTAAGCCTTACATAATCCGCGGATTTATAAAGATTTGAGCCGGGGTCATCTATGCAACAAAGTTCGACAATAAGCTTTATCACTCCTCTTTCCTCGGCAGAAACGGAAATAAAAACATCTACTAATCGTTCAGACTGGCTATGCCACTCCAGCATATCAATAACCGGCAATTTTAATCCCTCTGCCAAACGCTCGATCTCTTCCCGGTGGTCAAACATCCTTTCAATGACTTCCCTGACTCTGCCGCGGCGCTCCCTGAACAACTGCGAAGCGGGATTATTATAGACATCGTCCAGAGAAAAAAGCCTCCCGACACGCAAGGCCTTTAGCCAGGCTTCCGGAGGAGAATGAAGATGTCTTTGCAGCCACTCCCAGATATCAGGCATCGCATTATAAAGCTCAATATCAATAGCGTCATACGCCGATGCGCTATTTATAACACCGTCACTGATGCCCGGGAATATGCGCGCGTTTATCAAAGCCTGCCTGCACCCTTGAGGCCAGATCAAAGCAAGTTCCTCCGGTTTAAGCTGAGTAGCAAGCCAGTTTTTAAGATCGGCCCCAAAATGATTTATGCTCTCTTTAGGGGAATTATCCTTGCCCCACACCGGAAATATAACCCATGGGTTGCCTTCTGTATCAAAAACAGTGCCTTCGGTCATAACCGCGTCTTCACATAATGAGATGTTTCCATTCCAATCAACTAAATAAACCTGGCTATTGTGCCTTAAGTTAATGCTCTGGCCTACAAGGCGGGCTTGTATCTGAATGGATTCCGCGTCAATCTCTTCTTTGGCCGCGGCCTGGATCACTGAATAATAGGCGCGCGAGCCTCCTACTGAATTTATTCTCGGCCTCATCTCAAAAATCCGCGCCATCCTTTTATTCTGGTTTCCATAACGAAGGATAATATCCAATTCTTCGGATGTCCTCCCGGTATCAAGCCATTCTCCCTCGATCTGCGCGCCCCAAGCCACTGCCCCGGAAGCGTTAGCGCTAAGATGAAATTCCTGCCAGATCAAATAAAAGATTGAGGCTCTCCCTAATAATACCTTGGTCTTGTTATCCGCTTCAAACGCGATCAATGAATCTAATTCTTTAGCCAAACCGGCGTCTACTTCTTTGCCTTTAATATACGCATTGCGAAAATCATAGATCTTTGCGACTAACGGACAAGACGCATCCAGATTTTTCAAGGCCTCCGCGAAAATATAAACAAAAGGATCAGCGTCCTGCGCCATAGGAGGCACCAGGTGGCCAAAAGTATCAAGCTCTCCGCCAAACAATAAAATCCTCTCATAGGTATTATCGGAAGTAACGCCGATCTTCCCCTGCCCTACTACCCTCATCTTTCCTTCTTCACTGATATCCAGTCCTGCCAGGCGGCCCCACTTAGCTATGGCCCCGGCCCCAAGTATGGAAAACGCGGTATTCATTAGAATAAACCGGTCCTCTACTAACAAATTATTTTTATTAAGCAGATCCTTTCTTTCTTCTTCGGATATCTCCGGCTGCCCCTTGCCCGGCTTAGTCGGTTTTTCCGCGAAACTGACGATCCTTCCCTCGCTGTCTACCGCGGCACAACCCCATAGGGGAGCTTCCTGAAATCCTCTTCTACGCAAAAGAATAATCATTCCGTCGGCAATATCCGAGCGGGAATTAATAAAAGCGCGCAGCTCTTGCGAATCAAATGTGGTTGTGGCGTCGCCGTAAATATTAAAATAGGCCGGACTATTATAAGGAAAGATCTCGCTAAAGACAGCCGCCGGGATCAATAACTCTTCCTGTAAGGTAGTCGGCCTTGGCTTTTGATCATTGCCCCGGCAGATCCTTTCTATCGGAAGGATCCCGTTAAATTTACCGATCTGCGTATATTTGGGATTGCGCGCCGAAGCCCCTCCCCCGTGAATACCGACCAGAAAACGCGAGCCTAAAAACTCGCGCAGGCCATACTCTCCGGGGGCAAGATTATGATATACCACAAGCTCCTGTAAAGTCCTGCGTATAATGCCTAAATTCGCAAGGCCATTGCCAAAAGCCCTGCCCAAAGGCTTGGAGCCGTCAATAGGCTTAGGATCAGCAAGCGCCTTCACATAGGTGCGCGGCGGATAAATCCCCCAATCTATCTGGCTTGAATACATCTGCGCCTGGGCTGTAGTAAAGGCCGTCTGGATTATATTGCTCACGCGCCATCCGCCTTTAAGCGCGCGATCCATCGCCTCGCGCATTTCAAGCCTATCTTTCTTTATGCGCGCTTCTTCTTTATTGGATAAAAACCGCTCTTCTTCAGCAAGATTTTCCTGATGGCTTGCTCCGTTGTTCTCATGAATTATTACTGCGGCAGGATTAAGATTGTCATTGATAGCGATAAGGATGTAACCGAGGGCGTTTGCTCCGAAGGCGCTCTCTAATGGCCCGGCGCGAAGATGGCCTGCGGCAATAGCGTCTCGTAATCTTTTGGCCTTCTCGGCTTGAGCGGTTAATTCATAGTAGCGAAAGGCAGCTTGCACATAAGAATGGTTCTCATCCCATCGGGCAAAAGACTCTACTTGGCCGGACTGAATGATCTGGGTAGCCTCTGCCACAACCTGTTCAGGAGAATATCCCGGACGAGGCTTAGCATAATCAGACTCGATCCTGGTCCTCAAGCGGCTAAGCAACCCGTCTATCCTGGCCATAGCTTCATTCGCTGCTTTTAAAGCCGTAAAACATTCTTTGCTTAATTTTGGCCCTTCGGTTATTGAGGCCTCGAGCTTTGAGATCTCCGAAATCAATCCCGCGTATTGATCCCTCATCACTAAAAGCTTTGTGACCGCCTGTTCCGTGACAGTTTCTTGCGGCAATAAAAGCTTGATATCAGGGCTATACCCTTTATCGACAGCAGGCAGGATCCTATTGAGCCCTTCAGATATCCTTAGTATCCTTCTCCATCTGCGCTCGATAGAAATAGCAAGCTCATGTTCTCTGCTTAGGCGGCTGTTAAGCACTTTGACCCCCACATAATTACTGCCCAGCCAGTGGCGAAAGCGCCTAATGCTCTCGAATTTATAAAAACAACTCTCTTCAAGGTTGTGGTGCTCCTTCGGCTCTGAAAAACGCCTGACGATCAATTCCGCCAGGTCCTGGATTATAAAAGGCTTGGATAATAAAGCCGCGTCTAACTCATCTATCGCCCTCTTCATATGATGCTCTTCCTTTGCGGCTGAAGCAGAAGCGGTGACAATGATTATAAAACACCTCGGGTCGATAAGGCCGTCTGATACCGCCTCAAGCAATACTTCTGTCCCGCGGTTACCCTGGCCGATAAGATAATCTGAAACGATCACATTAAAACCCTCGGGATTTTTTTCCAGTGCCCATCTTACTTCCCGCATATTCGCGGCAGTTGAAAAAGGCGCATCCCATAGCTTAAAAAGATCTGAAATCACGTCCATAACCGTCTGGTCGTCATCTATGATCAGAACATTTAACTTTTTACCCAAGGCTCTCCCGGCGATTCGCCAGGTCTTCATCACTTCTCTGCCGCCAAGCCTGGGCATAGCGGGAGCCACTGCTCTTGTTTCATGGGTTATCGCTGGTTTAAATCTCAAGAAAAAAGTACTGCCCTTATTTTGCGTGCTGGCAACCTCGATATCTCCGTCTGAATTCTTTACCGCAGTATAGCAAGAAGATAACCCTAGCCCGGTG
>JAHJJA010000150.1 GCA_018822885.1 Candidatus Omnitrophota bacterium | reverse complement strand
TTATCTTTTTGGGTTTAGGTATTTTGGGCCTTGTTTTTAAAAAAGAAAGGTTTTTTAAGGATGTTTTTATAGTTTCTTTATTCTTTCCTGTTAGTTTTCAAATACTTTGGAATCTTGAACCTAGATATTTGATCCCCCTAATGCCTTATGCCATGATTTTTGTTGCCTCGGGGTTGTATTACCTTAAGGACAACTTTCTTAATACAGTTGAAATTAGCAAGAGATTGAGAAGTGCTATATTTTTATTGATGGCCGGTATTATCATAGCATTATTTTTTCTCTCATCAATTAATAGCGTTATTTTAAACAGTAACGATGGGACAATTGAGCACAAAAAAGCTGGGCTTTGGCTAAAGAATTTTGACCATTCGCATTTTGTGGTTATGGCAAGAAAGCCTTATGTTTCATTTTACTCTGAAGGGCTTTGGGTTTGCCTACCTTACGCTGATTATAGTGAAATTATCAGGTATGCAAAAAAGAATAATATTAAATATCTGGTTATTGATGAGCTCAGCATTCTTAAACTTAGGCCTCAATTAGCTTTTTTGCTGGATGAAAATAAGGCAACTTCAGATTTAAAGCTTATTTATAAGGATCATTCAAGCGGGCGCCTAATTATTATCTATCAATTACTATAGGAAAGAAATGAATTTTGCCTCTTTAGCCGAGTCGACAATAAAGCAAGAACAATGGGATGAGTTTGTCTTAAGGCATCCTAGCGGACATTTATTCCAAACTTATGAGTGGGGAGAAGTGTCTAAGGACTTGGGTTGGCAACCGTTGAGATATTTGGTTAAAGAAGGTAAAGAATTAAAGGCTGTCGCGCAGTTGTTAAGAAGGAGCAAGGGGCCTATCTCAATTTTATATGCTCCACGTGGCCCCCTTTTTCTTGATAAAGAAAGCCTTGTATTTATTACGCAGAAGCTTAAAAGTGTTGTCCGGGGTAATAATGCTATTTTTTTAAAAATTAATCCTGCTTTAGAGAATTCTCTTGGAATGAGGAACTGGTACGAAGATGCTGGTTTAAGGCGTTCTAACACCAGAGAAATGCATATCTGTACGTACTTGATTGATTTAAGTAAAGACCTCGAAAATATTTGGCAAGGATTTTCTTCGATGGTTAAAAAAGGAGTGAAAAAAGCGGAGAGGGAAGGCATTGTCATAGAAAAAGCCCAAAACATAAACCAGGTCCATGAATTTTATGATTTATATAAACAGAATTGCGTAGTTAATGGTATAGCTTTTCATAGTAAAGATTTTGTTATCAAAGTTTGGGATAAGTTTAGCCCTAAGGGTAATGTGGAGTTGTTTTTGGCTATTTATCGGGGTAAAGCGATAGCCGGATTACTTCTTTTTTTATATTCTTATAAATGCGAAGAAATGTGGAGTGCAAGCAATGTTGAGTATTTAAATCTTAGGCCTTATCAGCTGCTGCATTGGGATATATTCCGCAGGCTTAAGGAGCGGGGATTTGTTTTTTATAATATGGGAGGGGTGCCTCCGAATAAGAGCGAGTTGCCGGGTATACAGTTTTATAAGCAGTCTTTTGGCGGCAAATTTACAGAATTTCTAGGCGAGTATGAATTAGCCGGAAATCCAATATTATATTATTTTTGGAATAAATTTGGCAAGTTCTATATAAACCGAAAGAGAATTAAGAAATGAAGGTGCTTTTCTTTACTTTATATCCTGGATTTGCTCCAAGCAGTCGTTTTAGAGTAAATCAGTTTACCGGCTATTTGGAAGATAGCGGAATAGAGTGCACAGTACTATCTTCTATTGCATTCAGAGACTACTTGAGATATTACGGTTCTAAAAACAAGGCTAAGAGGATTTATTTGCAGGCAAGCGAGTTTTTTAACCGTGTTAAGCAAATATTAGAAGCCGGTAAGTTTGACATTGTGTTTCTGCAGAAAGGTATTTTATCTGTGTCTTTGGCAGGAATGGATAAGTTATTATTTTCTTTGTGTAAGAATGTGGTTTTTGATTTTGATGATGCTGTATATTTATTTTCTCCGCAGCAAATTCCAGGTTGGTGTTCGTTTCTAGAAGACAAGAATCAGATAGCTAAAATAATAAAAATGAGCAAAGCTGTTATAGCTGGGAATAAGCATTTGGCCGATGCCGTATCCGGGTTGAATGATAAAATAAATATTGTTCCTACTTCTGTAGATACGGATTTCTTCAGGCCGGCGGAAAATAATACCAATAATGACGGCATTACTATATTTTGGTCTGGCAATAGAAGCGGTAATTATTTACTTAAGGACGTATCTAGAGTGATTTCTAAGTTGGCAAGCAAGTATAAGATTAAATTTGTTATACAAAGCGATTCTGCCGATTTTATTGATTTTGCCAGCTTTAGCCCGGCAGAGATTATTTTTAAGAAATGGGATAAGGAAGAGGAGTTATCGAATTTTCAAAATGCCGATATTGGCATTATGCCTATGCATGACTCGGAATGGGAAAGGGGCAAATGCGCTTTTAAGGCCCTGCTTTATATGAGCGTAGGCTTTTCGGTGGTGTCTTCTCCTGTAGGATTGATCAAGGATATTGTTAGGGATGGCGAAAACGGTTATCTTGCCGGTTCAGAAGCGGAATGGGAGGATAAGTTGATCAGACTTATTGAAGATAAAAATAAAAGAAATGAATTCGGTGTTAGGGGCCGTAAATTAGTCGAAGAACATTACTCGCTTAAAGTAAATGCTCCTAAATTAAAAAGAATACTAGAGGAAGTTGCGGCCGCATGATTCGACCACTGGTTAGGTTATTCAGAAGTATTTATTACGGCGTTACTCGCTTTGTTTTTGAAAGAGCAGTTTTGAATGTTTATTTAAACAAGGGGGAGGCGTCTTTAAGCGTAATGTCCGGGCTAGAAATAGTTGATGTTTCTAATAAGGAGAAATACCTTTTGGTTAGCTGTATTGGTGATTATCTTACGCAGAATAAATTTGAATCGAGAATCCAGCGTGGCGACGCCTGCTTTGCGGCGTTTTTCAATGATAAACCAGTGCATTTTTCCTGGGTTTCTTTTGATAAGGCAGTTATCAGGGAAGTACGCAAATCCTATCATTTAAGCCAAGAACAGGCGTATATTTACCATTGTTTTACGCATCCGGAATTCCGCGGCAGGGATATATATCCGATTGTTTTAGCAAGAATTGTTAAAGGCCTTCAGCTAAAAGGCAAGAAGCATTTTTTTATCTCTACAGCAGCTAATAATCTGGCCTCTCAAAAAGGAATTTTGAAGGCGGGTTTTCACCAAGTTGAAAGTATAATTTTCTTAAGAATCTTAGGATTTAAATTTTATAATAATAAACTAATAGGCGAAAATTATGGCCAGTATCTTATTGAAAGAAAAAATCCCTAAGTTTGCTTTCTTTGCCCGTTCTCTTAAAGAAAATGAAGTTCCAATTTTTGTTTCTCATTATGTAATTAAGGATGAATTTAGATCCAATCTGGAATACTTGAAGAATAATGGATATTATACTCTATCCACTGACGAATTTTATGGTTTTATCAAGTTTAATAATGAGATTCCAAAAAGGTCGGTTTTGTTGACTTTTGATGATGGCCATTTGAATAACTGGGATGTTGTTTTCCCTCTACTCAAAGAGTTTAATATGAAGGCGACGATTTTTGTCACTCCCGGGACAATGACGGATAAATTGGAGGGCCATTTGGATCTAGATAATACTTGGCCTAGTTTTTCCTGTTTTAGTTGGCAGGAAGCCAAAATAATGCAGGACACCGGGTTGGTGGATATCCAATCGCATACCTTAGCTCATCAGGTGTGTTTTATAAATTCTAAAATCGTTGATTTCCAGCGCCCTTTGCATAACGGAGAGCCTAAGTACCGTTGGTTGTGGACTGCGGTAGAAGCTGGCAATAATGATGAGCTTTGGGGCGCGCCTGTTTATGAATATCGTTCTAGAATGACAGCTTTAAGATATTTTGATGGTATACATTTACGAAAGAGTTGCATGGATTTTGTAAGCAGTAACGGGGGAGTCAGGTTTTTTGATAATTTAGAATGGCGCTGGATTCTAAATAGATTTGTAAATGAATTTAGAATTCAAAATAGAGTGCAGGATAACTACGAAACTAAAGAGGAACAGGTGCATCAGATTAAATACTCACTTGCTAAGTCGCGTGAGGTTATCAAGGAAAAATTAAATAAGGATTGCTTTTATCTGGCTTTGCCATGGAATCAGGGCAATAGCTTGACTTTAAAATTGATAGAAGAATCGGGATATAGGGCTAATTTTAGTGGCACAAGCTCCTTTGTTACCGCTAAGTATGGCAGTAATCCATATCTGTTAAATAGGGTGGAGGGGTATTGGATAAAATCTCTTCCTGGTAAAGGAAGGGTTTCCGTATTTAATAAGTTAGGAAGCAGACTATGCAAGAGCGCAAATTAAGAATATTGTTTGCTATTCCCCGTTTGGCAAATGCTGGAACAGAAAAGCATTTGTTAAATTTAGCTAAAGGACTTGCTGGGAATGGTTTCGAAGTAACGATATGCTGCCTTTTTAATTTAGGGATGTCACTTGACTGTTTAGGGTATGACAATATTGAATTGGTAAGCCTTAACAGAAGGAGTGTTTATGATCCCAGGATAATATTTGATTTGCTCAGAATATGCAAAAAAGGCAAATTCGATGTCTTGCATTCTTATTTGTTTGCGTTCCATTATCTGGCTGTAATTCCTGCTAAAATCTGCGGAGCCCCCATTATAATAACAACCCGTAGGGAATTAGCTAGATGGAAAAAGTGGCATCATAATTTCTTTGAGAATTTAGCCAATCTGTTCACTGATAAGGTAATTGCTTGTTCTGTTGCGGCAAGAGATTTCGCTCTTGATACGGAAAGTTTAACGGTAAACAAAGTAAATGTCATCTATAACGGTGTTGATTTAGATGTTTTTAAGCCTAAGGATAAGAATAACATAATCTTGGATGAATTTGGCTTAAGCGATAAAGATGTAGTTGTAGGGATGGTAGCCAATTTCTCTGATATTAAGAATCACATATATTTTCTTGAGGGATTGGTTGAGGTAAAGAAAAATACGCCAGGAATTAAATGTCTGCTTGTTGGAGATGGAGCTTTGAGAGTGAATATCGAAGAAGCGATTGAGCGCCTTGGCTTGGTGGGCAATGTGAGGCTTGCTGGCCAAAGAGATGATGTCGCGGACATTCTGTCTGTAATCGATATTTTTGTGCTAAATTCACTTGAGGAAGGTTTGCCTAACTCGATTCTGGAAGCGATGGCTTGTGGTTTGCCGGTAGTAGCTACGAAAGTGGGAGGGGTTTCTGAGTCTGTGGCTCATGGAGAAAGCGGGTTATTGGTTTCTCCCGGAGCACTAACGGATTTAGCAAAAGCAATAACCGCTCTAGCACAAGACAAAAACTTAAGAAAGAAAATGGGTTGTAGATCCAGGGCCATTATTGAGTCCAAGTTTAGTTTTCAAAGGATGCTCGAAGATTATATAGATTTTTATAAGCAAGGACTTGTTTGTAAGGATAAGAGATTCGATGACTAATAAAAACATTTCTTTAATAATCTTTATTTTCTTTTTATCTCTTTATACCCTGACTATGAGTGGTTATATTGGAAATGTTGATGGCGAAGCAATGTATAATTTGACCAAGAATATGCTTATTAAACATGATTTTTCAATTGAGCCAGGTTTTATTAGAGAGGTTCTGGGTAAGGTAGGAATTGATGGTAAGTTTTACGCTTTTTATGGAGTTGCGCAATCTTTACTCGCCATCCCTTTTTATATTACCGGCAAATTCATCTCTGAGTTTTTTCCTTTTAGTACCAGGGAATTCGTTACGCGTTTATCAGTAGTGTATTTAAATGTCATCATAACGGCCTTATGGGTTATGTTAATTTTTAAATTTTCTTTACTTTTAAAATTTACAAAAAAGGTTTCTTTGGGATTGTGCTTTATTTTTGGTTTAGCTACTATGGCTTGGCCGTATACAAAGGTTTTTTTCTCGGAATCATCGATAGGTTTATTTTTAACTTTGGCACTTTACTATTTAATTAAATATAGGAGCAGCAGGAAAAAAAGCGATTTGTTTTTATCCGGAGCCGCCTTAGGTTTTACCCTGATGTTTAAATTAGTGATTGTTTTGGTTTTGCCGTTATGTTTGGTTTATCTTAAATTAAACTCTAAGAATGAAGGGATTAAGAAATTATTAATACCTTTCTTAATAATTTCTTTTCCAGTTTTTTGCGGATTGATTTTTGTAGGTTGGTATAATTTCTGCAGATTCGGCAACCCGTTTGAGACCGGATACCCCAATCTTTTTGAACCCAGAGTATTCTTTTCCGGAATTTATGGTTTTCTCTTAAGCCCGGGCAAAAGCATTTTTATATTTTCTCCAATTTTAATTTCCTCTTTATTCGTATTAAAAGATTTTTACAATCGGTATAAATTAGAGGCTTTGCTTTTTGCGGGGATTTTTTTGATTTTTTTGTTTGTTTTTTCATTTTGGAGTGGCTGGGATGGAGGGGTGTGCTGGGGGCCCAGGTATATGGTACCGAGTATCCCTTTATTCGTGTTTCCTTTGGGCATGTTTTTTATTAAGAGAAGCCTTTCTACTAAAGCATCCAAAGTGGTTTTTACCGCGTTTTTAATTATTAGTGTGGTTGTTCAGCTTTTGCCAATATTGGTAAGGTACGATATTTATATAAATAAAATGGGATGGACGCTGGCTACAGACTTTAGTTGGAGTAAGTTTACTATTTTCGGCCATGCTAGGCAGATTACTGAATTGGATCTCAAACCTTTTAATGCTAGTATCGTTAACCTTAATTTTCACGAAACTGCGTTTAAGGAACAGTTTTCTAGAACTATAGATATTTGGTATATGTATTTGTTAAAATTCGATTCACACAAAGAATTGGCCCTCTTGGCGTTACTACCGTTAATATCTTTATTTATTTCCGGGGGGTTGTTAATAAATAAATATAGAAAGTGCGAGGATTAGGAGAATGAAAGTTTTGTTGATAAAGTCTGTTACAAAACATTTCCCTCTGGGCCTGATGTATCTGGCTTCTGAACTAGAGGGACAGGGTTTTGAGGTGTCCATTCTTGATTATTTTATTGGTCGCTACAATCCGGATAGTTTTAAAGAAAGACTCCCACAGATTAAGCCTGATCTTGTGGGGATCAATTGTTTTTCATTTGAGGCCAAGCCTGCTTTTTTCATTGCGAGGTTAGTAAGGCAAATTTATCCAAAGGTCCATATTACTATGGGCGGGCCGCATCCTACTGGTTTGCCGGAATATACGCTTAAAAGCGATTTAGTTGATTCTGTTGTCATTGGAGAGGGGGAGAAGACGCTAGTCGAGCTTGCTCAAGCCGTAAACAAGAAGCAGGCGCTTAGTGGTATCAAGGGCCTGGCTTTTAAAGAGAGAGGAAGGGTTGTCTTTAACGGTTATCGTGAACATATTAAAGAGGTGGATAACATTCTTTATCCAGCTTATCATCTTATAGACTTGGATAAGTATTTTGAGTTTCCTGATCCTCATGGTATGGCTACACGGCATCCGCGCTTTATGTCTATCTTCACATCGCGGGGATGCCCGTTTTCTTGTACTTATTGCCATAATACCTTTGGCAAGTCTTTCAGGGCGCGTTCTCCTGAGAATGTTTTAGGAGAAATCGAGCTGCTTTATCATAAATTTGGAATAAGGGAGTTTCATATAGAGGATGACGCTTTTAACGTCGATCTAGATAGGGCGGAAAAGATATTAGATATGATTATCGAGCGTAAGCTTAAGATTTCTATGCAGTTTCCTAACGGCATAAGGGCCGACAGATTAAATGATAGATTTGTGCGTAAACTAAAAAAAGCAGGAACATTTATGGTGGCGATTGGAGTAGAGTCTGCCTCAAAAGATATCCTAAAGCAGATAAGGAAGAACCTCGATTTAAATAAAATTCTTCCCGCTATTAAAATATTAGCAAAAAATAATATTCTGGTTTGGGGATATTTTATGATTGGATTCTTAAATGAAAAGAGAAGCCAGATTCAGGAGACCATAGATTTTGCGAGTAAAACAAAACTTCATTTCGCCAGCTTTTCTATAGTAGTGCCTTATCCCGGAACTGAAATTTTTGAGGAAGTAAGAAGTAGAATCGACCTAGATAAATATTTTTCTGAAAGATTGACCTATAGTTTGCCGCAACTGCAGCTTTCAGAGGTTCCTTTGAACGAGATTGGAGAGATCAAGAGAGTAGCCCTAAAGAAATTCTATAATCCAATAAGGATCTTGAGGATAGTCGGTATGGTTAGTAGCTTTAAGGAAATAAAATTTTACTGGGGGAAATTCATAAAAAATGTTTTAAAGCCGCGTTTTGGAGAGGCCCAGAAGAGAATAAATTAAATGGTTGAAATCAAGAAGCTCCGGGATTTATTTCAAGAAAGGATGGTAAAATGGGTAGTTTAAAAATTTTAGTTACGGGTGGAGCTGGGTTTATTGGATCTCATTTAGTAGATGCCCTTATCGAAGACGGGCATAAAGTTAGAATTTTTGATAATCTTGATTCTCAGGTTCATGGGGTAGGGAGTAGGAAGCCGGTTTATTTAAATAGAGGCGCAGAGTTTATAAAAGGCGATGTTAGAAATAAAGCAGCCTTAGAGAAGGCGATGAAAGGCGTGGATATGATTTTTCATCAAGCAGCGAAGGTTGGCGTCGGACAATCGATGTATCAAGTAAAAGAATATGTGGATGTGAATATTGGGGGAACGTCTAATCTTTTGGATATCCTGGTAAATACTAAAAATAAGGTAAAGAAATTGATTGTTGCGGCTTCAATGAGTAGTTACGGAGAAGGGGCCTATATTTGTCCAAAATGCGGCCCGATGTATCCTGAGCTAAGGATAAAAAAGGATTTAGATGCTGGTAAGTGGGAGCATTATTGCCAGGGTTGCAAAGGCGAATTAATGCCTAAGCCCACTTCTGAAGATAAAGCTTTGTGTTCAACTTCAATTTACGCGATTACTAAAAAGGTGCAGGAAGAGATGGCCATGAGCATTTCAAAGGCATATAAGATTCCGGCAGTGTCTCTGCGGTATTTTAACGTTTATGGTACTAGGCAGTCACTTTCTAATCCATATACTGGGGTTGCGGCGATTTTTATCAGCAGGATTAAGAACAATAATCCTCCGGTAATTTATGAGGATGGTAATCAAACCAGGGATTTTGTCTCTGTGTATGATATTGTGCAGTCGAATATCCTGGCGATGTCTAAGCCGGAAGCGGATTATGAGATATTTAATGTTAGCGGAGGGACGCCGATTTCCATCAGCAATGTTTCTTCGACCTTAATGGGCCTGTTTGGCAAGAGTATAAAATCAGAAATAACTAATAAATATAGACAAGGAGATATCCGGCATTGTACTGCAGATATTTCCAAAATAAAGAATAAGTTAGGATTTTCTCCCAAGGTTTCTTTAGAAAAAGGCTTTAAGGAGTTAGTGGATTGGTCGGCTGGAGAGAAAGCGGTAGATAAGTTTGAAAAGGCCGCCAAAGAACTTATTAAAAAAGGATTGGTTTAAAAAGTGTGCGGAATTTGCGGAGTGCTTAATAACGATAGCTCAAAGATAATTGATAGAGACACTTTGGTTGCGATGAATGAATCTCTGTTTCATCGCGGCCCTGATGACCAGGGTTATTTTATCCGGGGTAATGTCGGTTTGGGTATGCGCCGTTTAAGTATTATTGATATCAAGGGTGGTAATCAGCCAATTTACAATGAAAACAAGACTATTTGCGTTGTTTGTAACGGCGAGATTTATAATTATATTGAATTAAGGAATGAACTTGAGGGCAAAGGTCATAGATTTTCCACTAATACAGACGTCGAAGTGATCGCGCATCTTTATGAGGAGTATGGGCAAGACTTGGTGCAAAAGCTCAGAGGGATGTTCGCATTTGCTCTTTACGATTTGTCCGCTAAGAAACTTATTCTTGGACGTGATAGGCTTGGCATAAAACCGCTGTATTATAGTTTTCAGAAAGGTATTTTATTATTTGCTTCTGAACTGAAAGCTATTTTGCGTTATCCCGGCTTAGAGAGAAAGCTTTCTTATGAAGCCTTGAGCGATTATCTGACTTACCTTTATATCCCTTCTCCAGAAACGATCTATGAGAATATTTATAAACTTCCTCCCGCGCATTTGCTGGTGTTTAAAAACAAGGATTTTGCTTTAAATCAGTATTGGGAGATTGATTATCGTAAGCAGAAAGAGCAGAGGGAAGAGTATTATTTAGAGAATTTTAATGATTTACTGCGCGAGACTATTAAGATGCATTTAATGAGCGAAGTCCCTTTGGGCGCATTCTTAAGCGGAGGCGTGGATTCTAGCTCTATAGTTGCTTTAATGGCCGAAGTTATGGATTCTCCCGTTAAGACTTTTTCTGTTGGTTTTGATGTTTCGGATTTTAATGAGCTTAAATATGCAAAACTCCTGGCCAATAGATTTAACACAGAGCACCATGAAATAAATCTAATGCCCGATATAATAAATATTCTGCCTAAATTGGTTTCGTATTTCGATGAACCTTTTGCGGATTCTTCGGCGATACCTACTTACCTTGTTTCAGAGTTTGCTAAGAAAAGGGTTACTGTGTGTTTAGCAGGAGATGGAGGAGATGAACTTTTTGCAGGATATGGCTGGACAAGGAGACAGAAATTCATTGATGATTATAATTGCCTTCCAAGGGTGATAAGACGCTTTACCGGTAGCGTGTTTTTAGGCAGTAATTATGTAATTGACTATAAGGGCAGCCTTCCGGAAAAGATGAAAAGATTTTTCTACGATGCTGATATGCCGCTTGTAGAGTCTTTTATGCGCAGGAGAACCTGCTTTTCTGAAACTATGAAAAAAGGTCTTTTTAATGAAAATATTAATAGGCGATTGAGTAATTACCGGAGTATTTCAAAGATCTCGCCTTATTTTGAGAGAAATAAAGTTTGCGGTAACATGGAAAAGTTGCTTTTTGTAGATACCAAGACTTTTCTTCCTGAGGACGGGTTGTGTAAGGTTGATCGGATGAGCATGCTTAATTCACTAGAGGTCCGCGTTCCTTTTTTAGACCATAAAGTAGTGGAATTTGTTTCTTCTATGCCATTTAAGCTTAAGATGCGCGGTAGGCAAAGTAAGTATATTTTAAAGAAGGTATTGAAAAATAAGGTGCCTGCAGAAATACTTAAGCAGAGAAAACTTGGTTTTACCATACCTTTAAATAGCTGGTTCAGGAATA